>CAZVLV010000008.1:0-17881 GCA_964628015.1 uncultured Aquiluna sp.
GTCGCGGAGCAGCGGCATCGAATCAAGGAATTGCGCGATGCCTTCGGTCCAATCGTTCTTGATGTTGAAGTACCTGAACGCAATGCGATCAATCAGGCCGAAGCTGCAGGCATGCCCATTCACGCATGGGATTCACCCGCAGGTGTTGAACTGTCGCGAGTTTTTGATCACGTATTAGATTCCGTTGCGCCGAGAAAAAGGTTATGGGGTTAATCATGTCCAATCAGCAGCCATTTGATCCCACGCCGCGTCCTGCGTTGCGCAAAGCCAGTGACACAAATGTCAACCCCGTCATTTCCTCTGAACCAAAATCATTCGATCAAAGCAACCGCGATCTAGGTTTCACAGGTAACACTGCAGACGCCGTGCGACCCAGGAAGAGCGAGAAACTTATTGCTGTCACGGTGAGTATTCCCAAATCACTTCGCAAAAAGTTGAAGAAAGAAGCAAAGTCTCGCGGTGTCAGTTTCGATGACATTGTGTCTGAGCGATTAGGACGCGGGTAGTTACGGCGATAGCCGCACAACCCTCCAGTTCGTAGGTTCAGCGAGATCTACATCGGGTCCTGTGTGACAAAAAACCAATCGGTCGTGTAATCGAGATGGTCGACCCTGCCAAAACTCCACACGTGAGGCCCGCACCAACCATCCGCCCCAAAATTCAGGAACAGGAATGATCTCGGTGGTCGCGAATCTTTCGTTGACCTGGGCAAACTTTGTATCAAGTTCCTCGCGACTGTTTAGTTCACTGGATTGATCACTTGCCCACGCACCTATTTGTGAGTCACGCGGCCGAGACCAGAAGTATTCCTCCACGGCAGATCGTGGAATCAACTCCGCGGTGCCCGTGATGAGAACCTGTCGATGAAGTTCGTACCACGGGAAGAGAAGTGACACCTGCGGATTGTGTGCGATCTGATTGCTTTTGGTTGATGTCAGATTGGTGAAAAACGTGAAGCCAACTGAGGAAATGTCTTTCAGAAGTACTGTCCGGGAGGAGGGTTGACCGTTGGAGTCCACCGTGCTGACCACCATGGCATTGGGCTCGAGAATTGACCCCCCAGCGGCCTCGGTGAACCAGCGGGTGAACTGGCCATAGGGGTTCGGTGCCAGCATGTCTTCGGTGAGCACCCCCTGTTCATAGGAAATCCGCAGATCGTGAACACGAATATCGCTGTTCGTTACTGATCCGTCACTATTAGAGGTGGCTTCCACGCGCCAATTCCACCATGATGGGCAGTCACTCGCTCAACAGAGCAGCATCAAGGAGGCATGCCGTGGCTGAATTTGTCCCAGGACTTGAGGGCGTTGTTGCTTTTGAGACCGGAATTGCTGAACCCGACCGCGATGGCGGGGTTCTCCGATACCGCGGAGTGAATATTGAAGACCTGGTCGGCAAGGTGTCTTATGGCAATGTGTGGGGGTTGCTTGTCGATAACCGCTTCAACCCTGGGTTGCCACCTGCTGAACAATTTCCATTACCGGTTCACTCTGGCGATGTTCGCGTAGATGTTCAATCAGCGATTGCCATGCTTGCGCCCGCTTGGGGATTACAACCGCTACTCGATATTGACGATGCCACCGCCCGTGAGAATTTAGCACGCGTATCCGTCATGGCACTGTCCTTTATTGCACAGTCCGCTCGCGGCTTGGGTGTCCCCATGGTTCCACAAGAACGCATTGATTCAGCACGCACAATTGTCGAGCGCTTCATGACACGTTGGCGCGGTGAACCCGACCCCAAGCACACTGAAGCGATTGACTGCTACTTCGTAGCTGCCGCTGAACACGGCATGACAGCATCCACATTCACCGCACGGGTCATCGCATCTACCGGCGCCGACGTTGCCGCCGCCATGTCCGGAGCTATCGGAGCCATGTCCGGTCCCTTGCACGGTGGCGCCCCTGCTCGTGTACTCACCATGCTCAACACCATCCGCGACAGCGGTGACGCTGATGCCTACATCAAGGCGCAACTCGATGCGGGTAAACGAATCATGGGATTTGGCCACCGGGTGTATCGAGTGGAAGATCCGCGGGCGCGGGTTTTGCGTGAAACCGCAAAGCGCCTCGGAGTACCCCGCTACGAGGAAGCACTGGCGGTGGAAAACGCTGCCCTGAAAGAACTTCGAAGCAGGCGACCCGACCGCCCACTAGAGACAAATATCGATTTCTGGGCAGCCGTCATGCTGGATTACGCCGAAGTACCGGTGGAGTACTTCACCGCCATGACTACCTGCGCGCGATTGGCCGGATGGTCAGCGCATATCCTTGAGCAGAAGAAAGTCGGTCGATTGGTTCGGCCCACCGCACGTTATATCGGCCCTGGACCAAGAACACCACAGCAAGTCCCCGGTTGGGAAGACGGAACTGTTGAACCCTCGGGGTATCCGACCGTGTAATTCCATTATGAGGAGATGTACCCGTGACCGACATCCGCATTCCGTCTGAACTGCTTCCTGCTGACGGTCGATTCGGTAGCGGACCTTCCAAAGTACGCAAAGAACAAACAGATGCGCTCGCACGTGTCTGGCAAAGCTACATGGGAACTTCACACCGTCAAGCGACGGTGCGAAATGAAGTGCAGCGCTTGCGCCAGGGACTCACACAATTATTTTCATTGCCCGAAGGTTACGAAGTCATTCTGGGAAATGGCGGCTCCACCGTTTTCTGGGATATCGCCTCATTCGGTTTGATTCGTGACCGCGCACAGTTCTTGTCTTTCGGCGAGTTCGGTGCCAAGTTCGCATCCGGGGTCAAGAATGCACCGTATCTCGGTGCGCCCACGGTGCATGTCTCTGATCCAGGCTCTGCTCCAGCGTTCACTGCAGAAGCAGGGATAGACGCCTATTGCTCCCCCCACAATGAAACCTCCACAGGCGTGGCACTCACACCCCAGAGAGTGGCCGGTGCTGATGCTGATTCCCTCATGATCATTGATGCAACCTCCGGTGCGGGTGGTTTAGCCGTGGACCCACAGCAATTCGACACCTATTACTTCGCTCCACAAAAAAGTTTCGGTTCCGATGGCGGACTGTGGTTTGCGATCATGTCACCTGCGGCCATTGCTCGAGCACAGGAAATAAAAGAATCTGGTCGCTGGATTCCCGATTCCCTTGACCTGGTGACAGCGATTGACAACTCTCGTTTGCAGCAGACATACAACACGCCTGCATTGGCCACCATCTTTCTCATGGCCGAGCAGGTCGACTGGTTTAACTCCAATGGCGGGCTTACCTGGACAACCGCACGCACCGGAGAGTCATCTGCTTTGCTCTACAACTGGGCTGACAACAGCGAACTGCTTACTCCTTTTGTCACGGATCCTTCCCTGCGCTCCAAAGTCGTGGTCACCATTGACGTCCATGACTCCATTGACGCAACCGCCATTACCAAAGCACTGCGTGCCAATGGAATCGTGGACACCGAGCCGTACCGAAAGTTGGGTCGCAATCAATTGCGCATTGCAGTGTTCCCTGCAGTCGATCCACAAGATGTCACAGCACTCACCAAGTGTGTTGATTATGTAATTTCGCAGCTCACGTGAGCCGGATGCTTCCTGCTCGCCCTCATCGAGATAGTTCTACATGGGCGGGCTACTTCTCGATCACGACTTACGCCTGGTTCATATTTGGCTTTAGTGCTACACAAGCCTTGATCCGGGATGAACAGGGAACATCTCGCACAGTTGCTTCGTTGCATGCAGTCATATTTTCCATTGGTGGAATTGTTGCCGGATTACTCGCCGCGAAGTTCATCTTGACTTTAGGTCGGGGAAGATTCATCACGGTGGCACTTATCGGAACGGTTGTTGGAGTACTTGTGTACACAGCACCGGGTGGTTTCCCTGTCACCATGACCGGAGCTTTTCTCGCGTCATTTTTTGGATCTGCTGTAATCGTTGGAGCAAGTGCCTTCCTCTTTGATTACCAAAAGGAAGCCGGCCCAGCAGCTATCACCGAGGCCAATGCACTCGCAGCTCTCGCGGGGGTACTCGCTCCCTTAGCGATTGGCTTTGGATCCGTTATCTTCCTGGGCTGGCGTAGCGGCGTGTGGGTGATGTTCGCTGGCGCAGTAGTGAGTCTTCTGCTCATGCGCAGAAATCCCCGCGTGTTTCGCGTTCCACAAGATGAAGCGATCCGTGAATCCACGCACCAGCCATTTCCGAAAGTCTTCTGGTGGTCACTCATTACTCTCTTTCTTTTTCTCACCACCGAGTTCACATTAACTATTTGGAGTGCCGATCTCCTTCGTGAGCGCGGCGGATTCGAAGCCGGTGCAGCCGCTGCATCTGTCGCTGCGGTCACCGGGGGAATTCTGATTGGCAGGATCCTGGGATCGCGATTCGCGGAGTACTTCCCGGTGGATCGGATTCTTGCCGTCGCGGTGTTCACCACATTGACGGGTTGGCTGATCGTGTGGCTGAGCACCACCGGCGCGGTCATGTTGTTCGGCTTGCTGCTGAGCGGAATCGGTGTTTCCGTGTTTTGGCCAATTGGGGTGAGTCGAGTTGTTCTTGCATCAGGTGGACAAAGTGACCGTGCATCCGCATTGTCATCTGTGGCAGGAAGTACCGCAGGCGGTGTCGGTCCATTCCTTCTGGGCGCCCTTGCTGACGCAGTTGGAGTTCATTCCGCCTTCCTGGTGCTACCCATTGCCTTGGCCCTCGGCTTCCTGCTGATGACAATCAAACCTGTGACCAGAGCGATACCACCCACTACACCTATTCCGAGCGGAACGTAATTCACCGATTGCACATCCGGTGGGGACGGCTCGTCAGTGATCTCCCCAGTGATCTCCTCAGTGATCTCCTCAGTCTCCCCCGCGGTGATCTCCGGGAAGTCAATCTGAATTAACCGAGAGTCCTTTTCGCTAGCAATAACAAGTGCCTCTCCATTCGCCGTGAACGCAATTGCCTCGCCTTGAATTTGCGCAGGCAGCGCGAACTTTTCCACCACCTCACCCGGTGGGAGACCTGCATAGAGGTGAGCATCGAAATAATCTCTAAGGACGAATCCTGATCCCTGCGGATTCATGGAACCATCGGTCACCAGTCCACCAACGCCACCTACTCGCTCAGCAATATTGATTTTCGATTGCGAGAGTCGAGCGGGAAGTGTGTACATAGATCCCGAAGCAAGTTGCTTCGTCACGATCCACAGTTGCGGGGAGTTCGGGTCGGCCAGAATTGTTTCTGCATTATGTGGGCGGTCTTCATAGGTAAATCGGAACTCGGCGGCTCTTACGGATTTCACACCCAGTGTGCGTGGTTCCCTAACCCGATAGATCGCAACGTTGTCCCACGAATCAAGATTGTCGCCAATATCGCCTACCCACAAAACTGGTCGACCTTGGCGGTCAACACCACGAGCAATTCCTTCAAAGTCTCGAGCATCCACATTGCGCAACGTCAGTTCACCGACAACATCACAGGTGATCAGGCTTAGGGCATATAACCGCGCCTCGTCCCCTGAATCATTGTGAACCCACATCACATCTGAGTGAAGCGCAGATGAAGTCATGCCGGAAATCTCCGTCAATCGCGGATCAGAGATATCGCACAAAACTCTGGTGTCCATCGCGACAGCGCTCTGAACTCCAATAGGAGTAAGTCCCACAACCAGAAAAAGGAATGTCATGAGGCCCATCAGGAATGGGCGGATAATTCGACGCGAAGTTACAGTGACCAAATCGCGGCAACGAAAACGGTCGAGAGCATGGCCACAAGAACCACGATTGTGACGGCACGGCGAAATCCTGGAGTCATGGCCTCACTCTAAACGGTACTGTTTACCTTGTGAACGTGACCAATGATGAATCCGCAATTCTCCCGGTGCGCGTTGGAACCACTATCGCAATCATCGCCACGATCGTCTTAGGGTTCACCCAACCACTTCTACCGGGTGATTCGGACGGTATCTGGTGGTTTGGTGTCGGCGTCATCGCCAGCATCAGTGGAATCATTGGCCTATTTTTTCTGCACTGGCGGGTAGGCCGAATGCAGACATCACATGCACGACAAAAATGATCAACGGTAGGTATCGATAACTAATCGATATTCGTGGTGCCAGCTCGCTCCACGGGAGTAAACCCCGGGTCAGTCACGCCGGAGTGTGCACCACAACCAAAACTCAGGGAAACGATTCGACCATCGGCCGGAGACAAGGCGTTGGTGCATACGGCGAATGCTTGACCGAGTGGGCCAGCAAGTGCAACATGAAAGCCGCACGTGCTGCATGGTCCGGGTGCCTGCCGAGCCATGGGAGAGTCAGGTCCAAACTCGCCCTCAAACCAACGAACGGCTGCTTCTTCACGCCCCGTCACCGACAGGACGCGGGCGCGACCCAGACCAAGTTCCCACCCACTCATGACACCGCGGTATTCCTCTACGTAATAAAAATCTTCGTCAATCTCATTGGAGAAGAATTCAGCGAAGCCTGCTGTGAGACGGGGGTCATCGGGTTGTGCCGGTAGGACATCGCCGGGAGAAAGATCACCGGGCTGAATGCGCTCACTCCATGGGACCCATGCAGGTGCGATCAAAGCCTGGGGTCCAGGCAGTAACACAACGTCCGTGACTGTGACCGTGGGGGTTTTGCCGGTCACGGTGCTGGCCATGGTGACCGCCCACTGCCAACCCACATAGGCCGGGTTGGTGCACGTGAACAGATGGGTGGCGAGTCGATCCGCTTCCATGATCACTGCGAGATGTTCACCAATAAATTCAGAGTTTCCCGCCTCGATGATGGCGGCTTCCTTGGCCTGATCAGTAGCGGCGGCCAATGCTGGATCCACGTCAATGGATTCATTAAGGGCGGCCTCGGCGAGGGGGGCAAGATTCGAACTCACCCCCTGATTGTGTCCCACCCGGTCACGAAGGCCACACGGCGGGTAATCTCACTTATATGCGCATCGGTTTCCTTCGCACAAAATCCAAATCCCGCGGTTCAGCACTCGGGAAATTCACACTTGCCGCGGTTGCCCTCGCTGCAACCAGCCTGGTGCTCAGCGGTTGCACCAAACCCGCACCCGGTGCATCAGTTTTCTCTGGCACCGTGACCAAACACCGTGAAGCTACCTGCTGGGCATTTGACGGCCCCGCATTGGCCACCGGTGACTGTGCCCAAGATCTGATTGCCCAAGCTGCCACCGGCGATGCAGTCTCGGTGATCCCTGTTGTTCCTGGTGACACGGTCGGGATCAGCGTTGAACCGGTTGTCGCTGAAACCGGATGGTTCCCCGTTGTCGGAAATCAACGATTGACATCAACGCCCATCACCAGCACCTACTACCGTTTCACATTCCCCGAGTTACAAGAAATTCCCGCTGAAGGGCTTCTGCTCCAGATCGTTGCCGGCACCGATGCCAATACGCGAGGTATTTGGGTTTTCAAACTTGATCCTGCTTAATCACCGCGGAAGGACATGAATATTTATGTTTGCTGTTTATGCGCATGCGATTAACCCTGAGGATCCGCTCTCTGCACTCACGGTTGGTGAAATCGAACAACCGACCACTCCCGAAGACTGGGTTAATGTTCATGTGAAGGCAGCAAGTCTGAATCACCATGATCTTTGGTCACTTAAAGGACAAGCGCTTAAAGCCGACCGCGTCCCCATGATTTTGGGGAGCGATGCATCCGGTGTCACTGATGACGGCCGCGAAGTTGTTGTTCATTCGGTCATTGGGAACGAGCACAAGGTTGGAGATCGTGTTCTCGACGAAACACTAGATACCCGCCGCACACTTCTCAGTGAGTTATATCCCGGGACGCTCGCCGACATCGTTCGCGTTCCGGCGAAAAACCTATTGGACAAACCAACTGGCATCACATTTGAACAGGCAGCCTGCCTGCCCACGGCGTATTTGACCGCGTATCGGATGTTGGCGCATCGATCCAACACTCGACCCGGCGACACCGTTCTCATCCAAGGAGCAGGAGGAGGTGTTGCCACTGCCGCCATTGTGTTAGGTAAGGCATTGGGGCTGCAGGTATGGGTGACGTCAAGGGATCAGGCCAAAGCAGCCGCAGCACTTGCTATCGGTGCGGATCAAGCATTTGAATCCAATGCGAAATTACCTGACAAAGTAGATGCAGTAATTGAAACCGTGGGCGAGGCAACGTGGGCGCATTCATTACGATCACTGCGACCCGGAGGAACAATTGCGGTATCCGGCGCGACCAGTGGTGCCATGCCACCCGCCGATCTCAACCGAGTCTTTTTCCTGCAACTCACCATTAATGGATCCACCATGGGATCCATTACCGACTTCGCAGAAATGCTGGAACTCCTTGACCGCACCGGGATCTCACCTGTCATCGACTCGGTGCGCCCCATGCAGGATGCCCGCAGCGCATTCGAAGATATGCGCGATGGCAATGTCAACGGCAAGCTTGTATTAGTTAATGAGTAACTAATAATCGACTAACCAATAAACGACGAACTAACAAGCAATTAATTTAGCCCGATATTAAACATCTAGGTCGTCTGCGACCGCACGAAGCAGCGAGGCGGTCTTTTGTGCGGTGGCATCTGGTGGGTACTTTCCACGACGCAGCTGATTGCTGACGTTGTCCAGGAGTTTGATCAGATCCTCGAGAATTACCGCCATGTCGTCGGCTTTCTTGCGGTTTCCCTTCACCACTGAAGGTGGGGCACTGAGAATATTGACGGACAAAGCCTGCTTACCGCGACGGCCATCGACAATTCCAAACTCAATTTTCATGCCCGGCTTGAGGGCGGTAACGCCCGCTGGGAGAGTCGAGACATGGACAAAGACGTCTTCACCATCGTCGCTGGTCACGAATCCGAAGCCTTTATCGGCGTCGTAAAACTTGACGGTACCTGTAGGCACGATCGCCTCGCTTTCTCCCTTGAGCCCCTCGTGAGCCCCGTACAGATCTCTTTTGAGGAACCCCCCGACTCCTCTGCGGGGCCCCCGACTCCTTTGTGGAGCCCCCGGTGGGCGCTCTAGGTTAGCGCAGGCCAGATGTCACGATCGGACTAGGGATCGAGGATCGTGACTTTGGGGGTTTCCCCAGAAGGCTCTAGGCTAGGCGGATGCCCAAAAGTGCCACAGACCTGCGAATCGACTCCGTCGAGCGTCGACGAAACCGCTCCGATCGGGTAATTCGTGCAGGTGTCGTGATCACGGTTCTGGGAATTATTTTCAGTCTCATTGCACTGCTCCCACTGGTCAGTGACGTTGAACTCCCCAGCATGTGGTGGTTTCTTTCCATGGTGACCGGTATTGGATTGGCCACGATTCTCGTGGGCCTGACAATGTCGGCTAAATCGAGGCGCATGTGAGTACTTCCACCACGCCCAGGCCTCGAAGCCTGGCCGATGACCTGCGCTCGCGTTCTGAAACCGAACTGACCGAGTTGCTGCTCGGCCGTCCGGATCTTGTGCACCCCACACCCGCAGACATCACCGGCCTCGCTCGCAGAGCAACAGCAACACCTTCGGTATCCCGTGCCCTTGATCAGTTATCCGCTCCCCAACTACATGTGCTCTTCACCCTCAGGTCAGCTGCAATGAGTGTGACAGATCTGTCCATGTCCGTTGATCCATTGGTTGCAGGTGACTCCGAAGATCTCGTAGCGACCTTGCGCACACTCGGCTTGGTGTGGGGTCATAGTGACTCCATCAGTGCCGTGACGACTGTGCGTGAGAGTGTGACCGAGCCCTATAAAGATGCCTTGGTTAATCCCACTTTCGAAACATCGGCAGATCTCACCAATCCTGGAGCACAAGACATTCAGTCGCAGGCCGGATTAATAGCCCATAATTTTCTTTCGCTTATGCATGATGCTCTCTACGTTTTCCGCGTGACTCCTTTAATTGCGTTACGAACTGGAGGCCTGTCTACCCGCGAGGTAGATCGTCTTGCGGAGTTTCTCAGCATCCCTGAATCAGAAACTTGCCTGCTCCTTGAAGTCGCGCACGCTGCCGGACTCATTGCCCTCACAACATCATTGCAATGGGAGTTAACAACAAAATATGAAACCTGGCGCTCAAAATCACGTGAGCACCAATGGGTGGTTTTGGCTCAAGCATGGCTGGACCTTCCTTTACTTGGCTCTGAAACAAAGAAACCACTTGCAACCACCAATAACTCCCCAGCAATCGGCGTCATGCGCTGGCAAACACTGCGTACCGTCGCCTGGTGGAATGACAACAACGCTATTCCTTCACCCAAAGCGTGGAAAACTTTCCTTAAGTCACTTGAACACTTCTACCCACGGCGTCGCGGAGCCATGCGCAACGACGTTGCCAAGGTAACTCTGGCTGAAGCGGAACTCATGGGAATCACTCATGGCGGGGTCCTGTCCACAGCTGGTGCGGAGATCACACGCGATAACGCCTCGGGTGCTGCACGATCATTGGTGCTCCCTAAGGAAGTGGATCACTTCCTTATTCAAGGGGATCTGACGGTTATTGCTCCTGGACCGCTCCCCCTTGAAGTGGGTGAGCAACTGCACGGTATCGCCGACATTGAAAGTCGCGGTGCTGCCAGCGTGTACCGCTTCACGGCTGACACGATTCGCCGTGGATACGAATCTGGTTGGGAATCCCACGACTTTGACAACTTCTTCTCACAGTGGGCAAAGGGCGCTATCCCCCAACCACTGACCTATCTTGTGCAAGAAGCCTCAGGTACGGAAGCTGTTGTCACGGACGACACCAAGCGGGCAAGTATTCCCCCTCGCTTAGGTCGTCATTCTCGTCGCGTCACGGAAGCACAAGCACAACGCATTGCCGCGGCATTGCTTCGCGGTGAAACTGCTGAAGCCGTCGTGATGGAACCTGAAGAAATATTTTCGCTAAACACATCAGCACTCATTGCGATGTTGAAGAGCGCACAAGAACACCACACGGGGGTGTGGATCGGTTACGCAGAGGCCGATGGCAGCACGAGTACTCAGATCGTGGAGCCCATTCGTATGGGCGATGGAACCTTGACCGCCTTTGATCATGGGACCGCGAATGTTCGCACTTTTGCGATTTCCCGTGTGACCGGCATTGCACCTGCCAGCATGCAGGATCCCCACACAGAAATTACGCAGTAACAACTCCTGTACTCATGGCGGCCATGTTCTCCGCAATGGGTTCCACGCCAATTCCAGGACCCTTGGGCACGCCCAGTTGACCGTTCTCTAAAACAAATGGTGTCGTGATGTCCTCGGCGTAGTAGCGACTCGATGCACTGGTGTCTCCGATCACGGTGAATCCCGGCAACCCAGCCAGTGCCAGGTTTGCGGCCCGCCCTACGCCGGTTTCCAACATGCCACCGCACCACACCGGAATTGAGCGCTCCACACAAAGATCATGTATGTCTCGTGAGGTGAGGTACCCACCCACGCGCCCGGGCTTGATGTTGATAATCGTGGTGGCGCCGAATTCAATTGCACCCTCTGCTGACGCCACCGAAAGAATTGATTCATCTAGACAAATAGGTGTGCTCACCTGCTGTGAGATACGCACATGACCTAGCAGGTCATCTTCGGGCAGCGGCTGTTCAATCAATACAAGATTGAATTCATCAAGTTGAGCAAGGTGAGATCCATCGTTGCGGCCGTAAGCCTGGTTGGCATCTACCTGCAGCGGGATATCTGGCCATGTCTCTCGCACAATGCGCACCGGCTCAATGTCCCAGCCTGGCTCGATCTTGAGTTTTATTCGGCGGTAACCCTGATCGACATACATCCCCACTTCTTCCAGCAATGAATCTATTGATGTGGGGATCCCCACACTCACTCCACAATCAATTCGATCGCGGACGGCTCCGAGGTAACTTCCCAGTGATTGACCACGCTCTTTCAGCCACAGATCCAACAGTGCGGTGGATACCGCTGCTTTAGCCATGGGATGACCTTGTTGGGATTCCATGGCGGCGCGCACCGCATCAGGTTCCGGGGTTGTGTCCAGGATCGGACGGAGGTCGGGAATGAGAAACTTCTGCATGACATCAACAGCGCCACTGGTGTATTCCGAGCTGTAACCGGGCCATGCCATGGTGACGCACTCACCCCAACCCGACACTCCACTATCGGAAATCGCTTCGACCAAAACAACATCGCGCACACTTTGACTACCGAAACTAGTGCGAAATGGCCGGACCAACGGAATCTCCAAACTGTGGATTCGAAAACTAATGGCCACTTTCTCTCCCTTCTTCGGAAGCTCCGCTCAGTACCTGATCACCGAGCACATATTGACCGAGCACATAATCACCACTCGGAGTAACGCCCACGATCTCCTTGCCTGCGCTAAATTCGCGCACAAGTTCGGTACGCATCTCTCTTCGCCATCTCTGAGCTTCTGCGGGATCACTTGACCGCAGCGACACAATGTCATGGGGTGTTGCAATTACTACCTGATCAGCGGAGGGGTGCTCAATGGGGCGCAGTTCGCCACGTGCCGCAGCGCGGGCTCGATCACTGGTTAATTCCCACCATGCAAACACTCGATCAGATTCATCACCTGCGTTAATGGAGTCTGTCATGGCTCCGTAAAAATTTGGTTCATAACCCCGCACGGTGACGCCAAGGTTCACCAAGTTCAATCGGGCATTGCGGGCAACAAGTGGATCAAATGTCCACACCACAGTGTCAATTCCATGCTGAAGTGCCCACAGCCTCTGATGGTGCTTGATCGCTGTTCCAATTCGGCGGTTGCGATACTCCTCCAGTACCCCCGCCATGTGCGAGTGAATGTGCATGTGCGGACCCTGATCGGTGTCGTGTATTCCCACAACACCGAGGGCGGCGGCAACGGGAATCTCACGGTCACCATCTATCAGAAAAGCAGCAGAGCAATATCCGCCTGCGTGAGTGATTGCCCGCAATAAATTCGGGGGCACCTGGGTGCCTCCCCCTAATGGTGGCCACACCTCATCAAAGACTTCCCGTGCCACCTCATTGTCTTCAGCGCTAACCAATGCACGCACCACCACGCCAGAGCGTTCTTGGGCGAGCGCGAGTGTTGTTATCGCTTCATCGATAATCTCCGGGGCAATATGCTGAAGCACTAGGCAACCGTATCGAGTTACATCGGCGCTGTACAAAGGAATGGAGAGAGCATGTCGAATGAGTTCAATCACGACAACATGCTTGACACTCTGAAGCAATTAGTGGAGTGTGAATCCCCAACCGCTGACCTCAACTCAGCCACAGCAATTACTCGACTAGCCCAGGAACTCAGTTCCCAATGGCTTCGAGGTGAATCCCGAGTCCAGGAGCATGATGGTCGTCCCGTGTGGCGTTGGGGTCCTGACCAACCAGAAGTTCTGTTACTCGGTCATCTGGACACCGTGTGGCCATTGGGGACACTTGCCACCATTCCTTTTGCGGTTCACGGAGATCGAGTAACAGGCCCGGGAGTGTTCGATATGAAAGCGGGAGTTGTCCAAGGTTGGGCAGCACTCCATGCACTAGATCTAGATCCTGATTCTTATGTGGGCATGTTGCTCACCACTGACGAAGAAACCGGTTCACAGTGCTCACGCGGTGTTATTGCGCAATCCATTGCGAATGCCCGTGCAGTAATTGTGTTGGAGCCATCTCAGAACGGTGCCATCAAGACTCGACGCAAAGGAACATCGAATTACTTGATTCGTTTCCACGGGGTGGCATCCCATGCCGGCCTCGACCCCGATCGTGGGATCAATTCACTCGTTGCTGCGGCAGAGTTCATAACTTTCACTACGACCCTTGGTCACTCTGACGAAGGTACATCCGTCACACCCACAATTGCCCACGCTGGCACAACTACTAATACCGTTCCGCATTTAGCGGAAGTTGCCGTCGATGTCCGCGCCTGGAACCGCAGTGAGCAAGAAAGAGTGGACACGGCAATTCGATCATTTACACCTTCGCTTGCGGTGCGCATTGAGGTTGTTGGCGGTATTGATCGACCCGCCATGGAATCGGCCATGAGTGCGGATCTCTTTGACGTGGCCCGGAAATCTCAACGTCAGCTGGGGTACCCCGAATTGGAACAATGCGCGGTCGGTGGGGCCAGTGATGGCAATCTGACTGCCGCTGCGGGAGTTCCCACCATTGACGGAATGGGGGCAGTGGGCGATGGTGCCCACGCCGATCATGAGTGGGCATCCGCCAGCGCGATGGTGCACCGGGCTGAGTTACTCTTGGATGTTCTTCGCGCCCTGAAGTCGTGAGGAACCCACTCGCGACAGAAAGTAGCCCATGACCGACGGTCCCCTGATTGTGCAAAGCGATAAAACCATGCTCCTTGAGGTCGATCACCCCGACTCCGATGCATGCCGTAAAGCGATTGCACCCTTCGCCGAATTGGAGCGGGCCCCCGAACACATCCATACCTATCGCCTCACTCCCCTGGGCCTGTGGAATGCACGCGCAGCCGGCCATGATGCCGAAAGTGTGATTGACACGCTGATTCGCTATTCGCGTTACCCCGTATCGAATGCCTTGCTCATCGATGTTGCCGAAACCATGTCCCGTTATGGACGACTCCAAATTAATAGCGATCCGGCGAATGGATTGGTACTTCAAGCACTCGATGTCGCGGTCCTGGAAGAAGTGCTCAAGAGCAAAAAGGTCGCTCCCTTAATCGGTAAACGAATCGATGAAACAACTGTGGCAGTACATGCGAGTGAGCGTGGGCACCTCAAGCAAGCATTGGTGAAGTTGGGATGGCCCGCCGAAGATGTCGCCGGCTATGTAGATGGTGAACGCCACTCCATTTCGCTTACCAGCGACTGGAAGGAACGCCCCTATCAAACAGAAGCGGCTGACGGATTCTGGTACGGCGGATCGGGTGTGGTCGTCCTTCCGTGTGGTGCAGGTAAGACTCTCGTGGGCGCACTCGCCATGTATCGCGCACAGGCCACAACACTTATTCTCGTGACAAACACAGTGAGTGCACGCCAGTGGCGTGACGAGCTACTGCGTCGCACCGAACTCACCCCTGACGAAATTGGCGAATACTCCGGCTCCAAGAAAGAAATCCGACCGATCACGATTGCCACGTACCAGGTCATGACCACTAAGCGCCAGGGGATTTACCCTCACCTGGAAGTATTTGATTCACGTGACTGGGGGTTGATTATTTACGATGAAGTGCATCTGTTGCCCGCTCCAATTTTTCGTTTCACCGCAGACATTCAATCCCGCAGGCGTCTAGGGTTAACAGCAACACTTGTGCGCGAAGACGGTCGCGAATCAGATGTCTTCTCATTGATCGGGCCAAAGCGTTATGACGCACCCTGGAAAGAGATTGAAACTCAGGGTTACATAGCACCAGCAGATTGCATTGAAGTTCGAGTGACACTGCCTGAACCAGATCGCATGGCGTATGCAGTTGCCGAACAAGAAGATAAGTACCGCATGGCTGCCAGCGCCGCAGAGAAAATCCGAGTGGTGGAGGAAATCGCCCAGCACCATGACACTGATCAAGTTCTGGTCATTGGGCAGTATCTCGATCAACTAGCCGAATTGGGTGAACACCTCAACGCGCCTGTCATTACAGGTGAAACAAATATCAAAGAGCGTGAACGCTTATTTCAAGCATTTCGTACGGGTGAAATTTCCCTACTGGTAGTGAGCAAAGTTGCGAACTTCTCAGTTGACTTACCTGAAGCGACCGTGGCAATTCAAGTGAGCGGGTCATTTGGTTCTCGACAAGAGGAAGCACAACGACTTGGTCGCATCCTGCGTCCCAAAGCTGATGGCCGCACCGCGCACTTCTATTCGGTGGTCACTCGCGACACCATTGATGCTGACTTTGCTCAACACCGGCAACGCTTTCTTGCCGAGCAGGGCTATTCCTATCGAATCGTGGACGCTGAATCGATCCACGCCGGCGACTTCACCAGCAACTGAACCATGCACACAGACAAAATGTCCCTCAGTGAGCGAATATCACACCTCGTGAACGGGCGCCTTACTCCAGAGCGAGCGGAAATCTGGCGTGAGGGCATCACCATGTCTCTCTACATCAGCCTGTCGCAACTTGCGGTAATCAGTGCGTTTCCCACTGAGACAGCCGAGTCAGATTTTTCATTGGCGTGGGCTATTGCCCTGACATCTATCGGTTTGGTCATGGCACATCAGGTGGCATTTCGCATGTCGAGTCGATTGATTGCAGCAAATAGCGAACTCCATTCCCATGCAGGGCGAATATTGACTGCTCAGCTCATTGGTGGCGCTCTTGTTACTGCGATTGCATTGGTACCTGCGCTCATTTTTGGAAATAGAGCTTTCTTCATTTCCCTCGGCGCCCTGTTCATTTACGTGATGGCAGTGGGGTACATCATTGCCAGATCACGACCAACAAGTCGAATCCGTTCGATTGCATATGTTGTGTCAATCGCAATCGCTGATGTCTCGATTCTTTTCGTTAAAAACCTGGTAGGGCACTGATATTTCGTTAACTCTGGCTCGCAATTGCTAGCTTGGCATCAATGTCGACCTGCAAGTTATCAACTTTTCCGACACCGGGCATAGGGATATGTACTTCACCGAATTCAGCCGATCCCACGAGCTCAACCTCTGGGTGTGGTGCGGAATTAACTCCTGAGATGGACAGCGTGATACTCAAATCAAGTGTGCCCGCCGTTGCGCTCCCACTTACTCGGTACACACTGCCGTCGTGCGGTCCCTCGGCGTTATACACCAGATCATTTGCGTTATAGCCCTTGAAGAATGCTTTAGCCGCAGCCTCCGTCAAGAAATTTCCTGTCTTAATTTTGTCCAGTGCCAACACCAAATTAATCGTGGCAAGTGAGCTCACAACGTGCAGTGTCCCCGAACGTACGGGTGCCTTGACATCAAGATTCATCAATCCACTATTGCCACTCTTCAAGCGGACTTCAGCGCCATCGATTGCCAGAAAATTCCACGATCCTTCAATATTCATGCGGTAAACCTACCTCCCACACCTATGCCAAAGGGCGGCTCCCCTTCAGGGAGCCGCCCTTTGATCAATACGTGTTTTGCGACTAGAAGTCGAGTTCACCTCTGGACTTAGAAGTCGCACTCACTTCCGGACTAGAAGTCCATGCCACCCATGTCGCCGCCACCAGGCATAGCAGGTGCAGCCTTCTCAGGCTTCTCTGCGACAACCGCTTCGGTGGTGAGGAACAGGGCTGCAATGGATGCAGCGTTCTGGAGTGCGGAACGAGTGACCTTGGCAGGATCGATGATGCCGGCCTTGATCATGTCCACGTACTCGCCTGTTGCAGCATTAAGGCCTTCGCCTGCGGGGAGTTCGCGGACTTTCTCCACAACGACTCCACCTTCGAGGCCTGCGTTCTCAGCGATTTGCTTGAGTGGTGCGCTCACAGCAACGCGGACAATGTTCGCGCCAACTGCTTGCTCGTCGGTCAGGCCAAGGGCATCGATCTTTGGAGCCGAAGCCTTCATTGCCTGAATCAGGGCGACGCCACCACCAGGCACGATGCCTTCTTCGACGGCAGCCTTCGCGTTGCGAACTGCGTCTTCGATGCGGTGCTTTCGCTCTTTGAGTTCAACTTCGGTGGCAGCGCCAACCTTGATCACTGCAACGCCGCCGGCGAGTTTCGCCAAACGCTCTTGCAACTTCTCGCGGTCATAGTCGCTGTCACTCTTGTCGATCTCAGCGCGAATCTGATTCACGCGACCCTGGATTTGGTCAGCGTCTCCGGCACCTTCCACAATTGTGGTTTCGTCCTTTGTCACAACAACCTTGCGTGCGCGACCGAGGAGATCCAATGTGGTGGTGTCGAGCTTGAGGCCAACTTCTTCGCTGATGACCTGACCACCGGTGAGGATGGCCATGTCTTGCAGCATGGCCTTGCGGCGGTCACCAAAGCCTGGTGCCTTCACTGAAACGCTCTTGAAGGTTCCGCGGATCTTG
>CAZVLV010000009.1:0-17828 GCA_964628015.1 uncultured Aquiluna sp.
TCTTGTCCAAACAAATAACGCCACTTATGCGAATAGTGCGCTTCCTGAGCAACAATTGAATATAGAGCGAATGCGGGCTATTGAAATGGGCCGATCAGTAGTTGTTGCCGCGACATCAGGAATAAGTGCATCAATTGATGCAACTGGTGAAGTAATCGATATTTTGAACGATGGAGAAGTTGGCTCGTTCGTATACGTTGCCCCTTCATTAGATAACCGGACTCCCGGCTCAATTATTGGTCCGTGGCTTGAACTGGCAATAACCCTGCTCACTCTCGGATCCTTGATAGGAATTGTGGTCCAGAGACGCATTCGGCCATAACGGCCAACCTTGAAGATAGAATCAGTGCATGGCCATGCAAGAGTCTCATCGAGATAACATATTGCTCAGAGACCTGGGGAGAGTGTTGGTCATCATTCCTACGTATAACGAAATTCAGGCATTGCCTCTCATTCTGAATCGAGTTCGCACTTCAGTTCCAGAGGCAGAGATTTTGGTCGTCGATGACAACTCTCCCGATGGCACAGGAGAGTTGGCTCAGAGTCGCTCCGACGAAGATCCATCTATTCACGTCATGCATCGTCTCGGCAAAGATGGCCTTGGGGCGGCATACCTTTCTGGTTTTGCGTGGGGCCTTCAACAAGGATTCGATGTCATTGTTGAAATGGACGCTGACGGTTCACACCAACCAGAGCAGCTACCTTTATTGCTAGATGCGCTGAGTGATGCAGATCTCGTTCTCGGGTCCCGATGGGTTCATGGTGGTGGTACAAAGAATTGGTCCCGCGGACGCGAAATACTTTCTCGTGGAGGAAATTCATATACAAGAATGATGCTTGGGATTGACGTCAATGATTCGACTGGAGGTTACCGCGCGTTTAGATCTGAAACCCTGCGAAAACTTGATCTCAATGAAGTTGCGTCGCAAGGTTACTGTTTTCAGGTAGATCTTGCGTGGCGTGCATCTCAACGAGGTTTAGTCGTCAAAGAAGTTCCCATCACATTTGTTGAGAGGGAAATTGGTACCAGCAAGATGAGTCGCAAGATAGTCACTGAGGCGCTGTGGCGCGTTACCTTGTGGGGCGCAGAGCGGCGACTGAAGCAACTGAAGAACGTCTTGCTGCCGACAAAGAATCGCACATAATGTTTCTACGCCGTTTACTCATTTTTGGATACCCGCTTGCAGAGGTTTTAGTGCTGTGGGGTGTTGCCACTTTGATTGGTTGGCCAGTGGCCCTGCTCTTGCTGATAGCCGGTATTCCTGCAGGGGCGGCACTCATTCGAAATGCTGCAGCGAAATCCACACTTCTTCGTGAAGCTTCGGACATAGAGCGACCAGCAATAGCTCAATCCGTTGCAGGAATGTTTTTGTCTGGAGTCCTCATCATGATTCCAGGCTTCATCACAGACATCGCGGGTACGCTCGTCCTTGTTCCCCCCATTCAACGCTGGGTCATGCGCCGTACAGGTGTATGGCTCGAGGGCAGGATGACCAAAGTACCTGGCTTCACGACCTACGCTCAGGGGGACATTGTTCAGGGAATAGTTCTCTTTGATGATTCACGCAATGAAAAAGGTGAGGGGCCGCCAAACGACCCCTCACCTGAAATTTCTCGATAGTTACGCGGACTTCTTCAGGGGAGTTTCACGCATTTCATTGAGCAGAGCCAGTCGCTCGTTGTAAATTTCTTCGAGTTCCTTCAAAGTTCTACGTTCCAGCAGCATGTCCCAGTGCGTACGGATGTAGCGTTCTTCAGGCTTAGCAGGTGCAACTTCGTCTGGTCGGGTTGCTGTTGCCCCGCAGCGACAATCCCATTCGTAGGGAATTTCTTCCGCTTCAATAGACATCGGAACTACTGATTCATGCCCTTGTGGACACACATATGTCACTATCACTCGTTCAGCGGCAGGAACATTGTCATCACGCTCGAGGCTGAGCGCCCCTAGCCGTGTTCCACGCATCGAGGTCTCAATCATTGTGGGGCCCCTTTCCTAGTGCTGTCGGTGCTGCTTTCGGTATTTGACGCCGCCCGCAGCGCTTGAGTTCCCTTTTCTCAACTCGCACAATGAGCCGAAACCCTGTGATGTGGGTCACACGCAAATTCAGGAATGATTTTCATATAGCCTTCAGGCATGGCAGGGAACCGCAAGATAATTATCCATCGGGGCCGGGACTTAGATCGCCTCGTCAACTTCACGGATGCGGTTGTTGCTGTGGCAATTACGGTCTTGGTACTGCCTATTGCTGATCTGGCCGTGAATCCCTCTGAGCCGACAGTCTGGGCTGTTTTACAGGATAACAGCGGACACGTGATTACCTTTTTCTTCACGTTTGTTGTGGTAGCCGTCATGTGGCGTGCGCACAACAAGGTGTTCAACCGATTATCGGCATTCGATAATCGGATCTTCTGGTACAACCTTGCCTGGCTCGCCGCAATTGCTTTCTTGCCTGTGACGACCAACCTCTACGGCTCCGCCAATGCCGCGGGGGAGCATGGTTGGTCGGGGGGTAGCGACCTTGGTGGTGCAGGGCTGCTGTATTGGGGCTCACTTGGAATGGTTTCTATTTGGGGGACCGCGATAGCCGCCCACGCGCAGCGTCACCCAGAGCTCACAGTGCCCTCAGAGTCCACAACGTCATCAGAGTCCACAACGTCATCAGAGCACCACACCACCCCCTCGGGGCAAAACCAGTCAGAAATAGACCTCGAACCTGTTAATCCAGTGTTTCGAGATTGGAGGGTCAGGTATCGCGGGCTTGCCTTCTCCGGTTACTTTTTCCTCATTGGAGTGGTTTCTTTAGTGTCGCCGATGCTAGCCAGTTATATGCCGCTGGGGATAATCGTTGTTGGACGAATCATGCGCTAGGAGGAAGAGTCACCCTTGGCGAATTCACTAAAGTTGAAATACCAGATATAAAAGACGCCCAAGACTGGTGCCGCCAGAATCATGAGGAACGGCACGATTCCGCCTTCACCGCCGCTAATAAAGCTGAACCCAGCAGAAACCACGGCAACCATGAGGATGATGATTCCCAGAGTGAAGAAATAACGTTGTGGGCGTCGGGTAGACCAAGGCTGCCCCGGCTCTCGATCTTCGGTCTGAGGAATATCTTGGGCCTGCGTTTGTGAATATGTGTCTGGGCGGTCGCTCATGGCCTATTCATAGCCCATATGAAACATTCCTGCATGGTTATTGCGCCGATAATGTACATTATGTCATTTTCAAAATCATGCCCGAGAGCGTTCTTCCCTGCTCCTATGCAAGTATTCCCCCTATGGCAGGAAAACCTCACAAAATCCTCCTGTACTACATTTTTCGACCCCTTAGCGACCCAACTGCCGTAGCAATGTGGCAACGAGAGTTATGTGAGCGCTGGTCATTACGCGGTCGAATAATCGTGTCACCACATGGTCTCAATGGAACTGTGGGTGGCGAGGTTGAGTCATTGATCCGGTACATCAAAACAACTAAGTCATACCCTGGCTTTAAGGACATCGACTTTAAGTGGTCCGAGGGCCATGCACATGACTTTCCGCGCCTCAAGGTCAAGGTTCGTGACGAAGTTGTGGCATTCGGCATTCCCGACGAAATCAAAGTGACCTCTGATGGTGTTCTTGGCGGCGGAGAGAGCCTCAACCCTCACCAACTCCACGAGCTGGTCGAATCCCGTGGACATGATGTGGTTTTCTTCGATGGCCGCAATGCATTCGAGTCCAAAATTGGCAAATTCAGAAATGCGGTGGTTCCCAACACCCGAACGACCCATGATTTCATCCGCGAGATTGAGAGCGGATCCTACGATCATTTAAAGGATCGACCTATCGTGACATATTGCACGGGGGGAATTCGTTGCGAGATCTTGTCCACCGCCATGAAGAACCGAGGCTTTAGCGAGGTGTATCAGCTCGATGGTGGAATTGTGCGTTACGGCGAGGCCTATGGCTCACAAGGATTGTGGGAAGGGAGCCTTTATGTATTTGATCGCAGAATGACTGTTGACTTTGATTCTCACACTCAGGTAATTGGCAAGTGCGAATACTGCTCAGCGCCAACCAAGAACTTTTACAACTGCTCGGATTTAGTGTGTAGAACGCTCACTTTGATGTGTGATCCGTGTCGGGATTCACGCCAATCCGAAACCTGCCTTCACTAGATCCTGAGTTACACAGATGCAAGTTCCTCTGGACGCGGACAACTGCACACCAGATTCCTATCGCCATAAGCGCCATCGATTCTGCGCACCGGAGTCCAGTATTTGTTCGAGCGTAGGGATTCGAGTGGATAGGCAGCAACCGCGGGTGAATATGGTAGGTCAGTACGTTCGAGAAGCATTGCGGCTGTATGCGGAGCGTTCGTCAACGGATTGTTGTCCGCGGGCCACTCCCCTCTCTGCACATGATGAATTTCGTTGTGTATCGAAATCATGGCGCTGCAGAATCTATCTAGCTCATATAGGTTCTCACTCTCAGTGGGTTCAATCATTAGCGTTCCTGCAACTGGGAAACTCATGGTTGGCGCATGAAAACCGTAGTCAATCAGCCGTTTAGCGATGTCTTCAACGGAAATTCCCGTATCGGCTGTGATCGGGCGTATGTCGATTATGCATTCATGTGCAACAAGGCCATGGGCACCGGAATACAGAATCGGAAAATGTGTCGCGAGACGACTCGCAATATAGTTCGCGGAAAGAATTGCAACTTTAGTTGCATGCAACAAACCTTCGGCACCCATCATTCGAATGTAGCTCCAAGGAATCGGCAAAATACCTGCACTGCCCCATGGCGCACCACTTACCGGTCCCACTCCCCCATCTCTGAACCCGTGACCACGTGGTCCACATTCGGGGCGCAATGGATGCGATGGAAGGAAAGGTGCTAAGTGCGCACGAACTCCAACAGGCCCCACTCCTGGTCCTCCCCCACCGTGAGGAATACAGAAAGTCTTATGCAAGTTGAGATGCGAAACATCTGCACCAAATTTCCCTGGTTGCGCCAATCCCACTAACGCATTGAGATTCGCCCCATCCACATAGACTTGCCCGCCAGTTTCGTGTATTACCGCACAGATTTCGGAGACCGCGGCTTCAAAAACACCATGGGTTGACGGATAGGTGATCATCAAGGCTGCCACATGATCACCGTGCTCGGAAATCTTCCGATTTAGATCAGCAAGGTCAACATTTCCTTCACTATCGCAAGAAACAACGACAACGCGCATACCCGCCATAACTGCACTGGCAGCATTTGTCCCGTGAGCACTACTAGGAATAAGGCAAATATCGCGCTGTGGTTGGCCTTGTGACTCATGAAAAGCTTTGATGGCTAAAAGACCTGCAAACTCACCTTGCGATCCGGCATTCGGCTGTAAGGAAATCGCATCGTAGCCAGTAATTGCTACAAGATCTCGTTCTAGTTCCCGAATAACTTCGAGGTATCCAGCGGCTTGTTCCAACGGCGCAAATGGGTGAATATTCGCGAATTCGGGCCACGTAATTGGTTCCATTTCCGTGGTGGCATTCAATTTCATGGTGCAACTTCCGAGAGGGATCATGGAACGGTCTAAGGCGATGTCTTTGTCAGATAACGAGCGCATGTATCGCAACAACGACGTCTCACTGTGATATTTGTTGAAAACTGGATGAGTAAGGTAACTACTCGTCCTGGCAAGATCCCGAGGGAACCCAAAGTCACGTTCTGACCTGTATTCACTCAACTCATTGATTCCCCACGCACGAAGCAGATTCTTGATCTCCTCCATTGAGGTTGTTTCATCAAGGGAAACGGAAACCGATGTGTCGCTTACGGTACGAACGTTAATTCCTGCGGACAAAGCTCGACTCACGAGATCAGGCGAGTCCACGTCGATCACGGTCACAGTGTCGAAGAATGATTGGGTGAGAAGCGAGAATCCGTTGTGTTCAAGGATTTCTGCGGTGTACTGCGCCTTAGAATGGACTGACTGGGCAATATTGCGAAGGCCGATCGGCCCGTGATAAGCAGCATACATCCCAGAAATCACGGCCAGCAGAACTTGTGCCGTACATATATTGCTGGTGGCCTTCTCTCTACGAATGTGCTGTTCGCGAGTCTGCAAAGCAAGGCGATAGGCAGGATCGCCACCTGCATCAAGACTCACACCCACAAGTCTCCCCGGCAAACTTCGTTCAAGCCCTGCCCTTACCGCCATAAATCCAGCGTGAGGTCCACCGAAACCAAAGGGAACTCCGAATCTTTGTGCGGATCCAACAACACAGTCGGCACCCATCTCCCCTGGTGGCACTAACAGGGTTAAAGCAAGGAGGTCAGTGGCAACGATCGCCAGCGCACCCCGAGCCTTTACCTGTGCAATTGATTCGCGAATATCCCGAACTTCACCTGTGGAGCCGGGATAGGCAAAAATCACCCCTGAAATCTCAACTTCAGGTAGTGGAGTTCCCACTCGCCATTCAGTGACTGTCACATTGAGTGGTTTCGCGCGGGTTGTCAAAACCGCCAATACCTGGGGATGCACGTCAGAGTCGATCACTATGTGCGCTGAAGTCTTTGGTCCGTGGCGAAGAGCTAGGGTCATGGCTTCAGCAACCGCGGTCGGTTCATCTAAAAGTGAAGCACCGGCAACCGGCAAACCTGTGAGATCTTCAATTATGGTTTGAAAATTCAACAGCGCTTCTAATCTTCCCTGGGATATCTCTGGTTGATAAGGGGTGTAAGCCGTGTACCAGGCGGGATTCTCCAGAATATTTCGCTTAATAACCGCTGGAGTATGTGTGTTGTAGTAACCCATTCCGATCATTGATGTCATGACTTGATTTCGAGCAGCAAAGGATCTCGCCTTCAAAATAACCTCAGCCTCCGTCAGAGGTTCCGGTAAATCAAGCCTTTCTTCTAGGCGGATCACAGAGGGAACGACAGCGTCAATGAATTCATTGATTGTCGAGTAACCCAGATGGCTAAGCATGTGGTCGATTTCAGCAGGACTAGGTCCAATGTGTCGTCGAATAAACAGATCATTCACGGAATCCTGCATTGGATATCCCTTCGGTAGACAGCGTGCATTTCGCACCCCATCTGTCTACCGGGTTTAACCCCGACCTGAGAGTTTCACCGCAATGCGGCTTTCACCTTCGGTGCAATCCAAGGACTGCTTTTCAGATTTGCCTCTTCAACGCGGTTCTTGGGCCTGAGAGTTTGGTGGGGCCTTGCTCCTTCGGCGGCAACTTTCTGCTCTCTCCCGCGTTAAATCAACCAGCGACGTTAGCCTAGCAAAAGAATCGCCCGTGTGAATCAGCCCGCGGCTCGGGCGGCGCGCCGTTCAGCTAAGTCATCTGTGGATGGCATAAGAACCGTGCCATCTTCAGGCTGCTCGCCCGGCAGATTTGCGAGGTTTCCCTCAACTTCTTTCCATACGCTTCCAATAGCGATGCCGAAAACCCCTTGGCCACCGCGCACGAGATCAATTACTTCGTCCTCATTGGTGCATTCGTAGATACTGGCACCGTCGCTCATGATCGTGAGGGACGAAAGAAACTTGGATTCCCGGGAACTGAGATGTTCAACGGCAATTCGGATATTGGGCAGACTCACACCAGTGTCAATCAAACGTTTAACAATTCTCAGAATGAGAATATCCCTGAAACCGTAAAGACGGTGGGATCCAGATCCGTGGGCACCTTGGATGGTGGGCACAACCAACCCGGTGCGTGCCCAGTAGTCCAGTTGACGATAGGTGATCCCTGCCGCAGCACAGGCGGTTGGGCCTCGATAGCCAAGATCTGATGGAACCACGGGTAACTCCGCATCATTGAACAAGGAAGTTTGTCCATCGGATACAAGCTCACTCGCAGCATGGGCTTGCGGCTCGAACTTGTCTGCACCCTGGTCGTTAAACACTTACGCCTCCTTGAGGATAGGCCCTGAACCTACGAAAGAGGTCCGGACAATTCTATTCGACACGCCCAGACATAGTTGAGGGAAGTCTCAACCTCAAGATGACGCTCAGCCCTGTTCCTCAAAGTCTTCAGGAGATACTCCTTCAAGGAATTCCCTAAATTTTTCCACCTGATCCTCAGATGCGCCTTCACCAGTGGAGTCTCCATCAACGGGGATACTGACTCCCGCTTCTTCAATAATGGATTCATCAGCTGAGATGGGCGCTTGAGCTCGAAGCGCCAATGCAATGGCATCCGATGGTCGAGCATTTACTTCATGATGTGAGCCGTCCGAGCTCACGAGGTCGATTACTGCAAAAAAGACACCGTCCGTCAGGTTGGTTATTCGAACCGACAGCACCTTGGCCCCCAGTGCCGTGACTGCATCGAGCATCAGATCGTGTGTAAGTGGCCGTGGCGGGACTATTCCTTGTTGTGCATATGCGATTGCCGTGGCTTCAACGGCCCCCACCCAAATCGGGATGTAGCGCACTCCCGTTTCCTCCTGAAGCAACACTATCGGCGAGTTCGAAGGCATTTCCATTCGAACGCCTGCAACAGTCACTGGGATCACTCCACCAGCGTATCTCCCAGGATGCCTTTCAGCCACTCCCCGATCGAATTAGTTCAGCCCGCAGGAGCGCTGCGTGCAACTGCACAAATAATGAAGCCAATTCCCTGACTGTCTGCTGGGCCCGAGCCTTGGAATCCCGGTCTCGGGGGTGCGAGAAGGGAGTTGCTATTTGTTCCACCAAACCAGACTCGCGATTCGCCACGACCCTAAATGATCGAAGGTGACGTGGCTCAACTCCGAATTCAGCCAATTTAGAGGCAATGGTGCATATCTGCACAGCATCCTCATCAAAGTGTCCTGCAGGATTGGCCCACACCAAGCCGTCTTTTTCGAGTGCTATGACCACACTTTCATCGAGACTCGTCTCGTGTGCCAATTCGCTGCGCGTCAGTCGGATTCGCCCCGCACCCGGGCGAAAATCATCTGGTCTTACACCGCCAACCGACACCACGGGCGCCGCCAAACCTGCATCCGAGGCTTCGGCTTCAAGTTGGTCTTTAATTACTTTCAACGGTAAATACTGGTCCCTTTGGAGGGTGAGAACAGCTCGAAGGCGCGCGACGTCGTGAGTGTCAAATCGCCGATACCCTGAAGCGGACCTCGCGGGTGTGACAAGGCCCTCTGTTTCCAGGAAACGTATCTTGCTAATGGAAACATCGGGAAACTCCTTCTTGAGAAGCCCGAGAACTTCACCAATACTGAGAGTGTTTTCCGAAGTGGATCCCATCAGCCCTCGACGCCCACAAGAAATATGAATCGAAATTTCCCGATTTGAACTTCGTCTCCACCGCGAAGTTGCTGATCCTCCACACGCACCCTGTTCACGTACGTTCCATTCAGGCTACCCACGTCTCGGACGCTCCAACCAGATGAACCATGGCGAAACTCTGCATGGTGTCGACTCACGGTGACATCGTCAAGAAAAACATCAGCTTCTGGAGCTCTTCCCACAACCACAACATCGGTGAGGGGCGAAAGGGAATACTCGGTGCCTTCGCCAGGACCGCGATGAACAACGAGCATTGCTGTGCCGCTAGGCAAATCACGATAGATACCGCTACTCATGTTGACAGGCCCAGTTCCAGAGTTCGTAATTATGGAAGTAATTGCACCCGTGTGCTCAATCCCTACGCCTTCTAGTTCAACCGGCGCACCACATGCTGAACAGAATCGATCACCTATCGAGACATCGTTTCCGCACACAACACATTTCACAAGAAACCTCCTAGGCTTGCTCGGTGAGAGCTAGATACTCCGCAGCACTAAGAAGGCCATCGATCTGTGAAGGATATGAGAGTTCAACTTCGACCATCCATCCCTCGTTATAAGGATCAGAGTTAATGATTTCGGGATTTGGATCCAAATTCGAATTAATTGCTACCACTTCGCCATCAACGGGTGCATAGATATCACTCACACTTTTGGTGGATTCCACTTCACCACAGGTAGATCCCGCAGAGATGTTCTCACCGATGGAAGGTAGTGACACATAAACAATATCCCCGAGTGACTCTTGGGCAAAATGAGTGATTCCGAACCGGACGTTACCCGATTCAGTCAGGCGAACCCATTCGTGTTCCGCGGTGTACGACAGTTCATCTGGAGTCATAGCCAATAGCCTACCTATGTCCATTCGTGTTTTTCAGCAGTGTTCGAGCAATCCCAAAATACCTGACTCCCGCCCACCAGTACATGAAAGTTCCCCATAAGGCAAAGGCCCAGGCACATGCCAGAATAAATGGTCCGAAGGGTTGCGGAAGACCACTGAGTAAAAACAGTGGGAACCCCCACAGCAGGGCAAAAGTGGCGCTCTTACCAATGTATGTGACGGGTAAGGCAGCTTTCCCTAACCGTTTCAGCATTGGGACAGTCAGCAACAGCATGAGATCGCGCGCTGCAATGACGGCGACCAACCACCACGGAATAAACCCGCGCGCAGCCAATCCAATCAACGTAGCCGCGATGTACAGACGATCCGCGAGTGGATCGAGTAACTCACCAACCCTGCTTCGCTGATTCAGAAGTCGGGCGAGGTACCCATCCACCCAATCGGTGGCCCCAGCCACAGCAAGAACAACGAATGCTGCAATGTCCTGTTGTTGGACAAGAACAAGCCACAGAAATAATGGAATTCCTAAAAGTCGTAGAAAACTGATTGCATTGGGAATCGTCCATATACGCATTGGAGCAACTTCATGATTCATTGCTGGCAGCCTTTGATTCACTTGAATGTGACTTCTTACGTCTTGTCACAAGCAATAGAACGATGGCTGCACCTACGAACACAATGGCAGCGGCACCACTTATCCATAAAATTATTGAGGCATTCGGATAGACGATCAATCCATCAATTGACAATGACGTGTTCTCGACCAAACCTTGACTTAAGCTCGTCACAAGGCCTTTACCTCGTGTAATATCAGCAGGCACGAGGATTCTCTCCCCTTCCAAGGCAATTTCTACCGACGAGAAATCCTCGGGAACGAGGAATTGATCACCAGAATCGAGTATCTGAACCTTTGCACCGTCATTGAGGTCGATCACACAGATTGACTTACCAAGGAGAAAGTCATTAACAACGGGTAATTCAACAACCACGGAACTGAGAGTGGATATTGGCGATGTTGAGATCGCGAGATAATCCTCGGTCGGACCCAATAGGAAACCAAAAGGGGCTTCATCAACATTTACGGATTGAACTTCAAGAAGAATACTTGGACATTTCATGACATCCTGCGAACCAATGGTGAACCCCTTGGCCATTAGTTCATTACCAGAACCTAAAACGGTCACGATGGCGGCTGCACTAACACCTGACAGGACACCAATAAATAGCAGAAGGGAGGCAATGATACGCAGAATCAAGCGCCCCATAAGCTCTCACCTTTCGTTTGCGTAGGCTTGGCTCATGGCTGAGCGCACCCTATTGGTGACTGTAAGTGGTGTGGATCGACCAGGTGTCACCCGTGCCATTTTTACATCATTAGCAAAGTTTCCGGTGCATGTGAGTGACATGGAGCAGCTTGTGGTGCGCGGTCGGCTCATCCTCGCCATTCTCGTGAGTGTCAATGTTGATACACCTGATGCCGAGGTGGCCAACACCCTCCATGAAGCGCGAACAGCCGTGCGCATGATTGCAAGCGAACTCGACTTAGAGGTCTCCACCGTTCCAGGGGCTTCGGAGTCACTTGGACAACCCACCTCCCCATTCCAAGTTATCGTCATGGGAGATCCGCTCAGTGCGGATGCCGTGAGTCGAGTCAGCACCGAGATTGCTGATCTGGGAGGCAACATCGATCGGATACATAGAATCGCTGCCTACCCCGTGACCGCCATACGATTTGTTGGATCAGGAGCAAACCCTGATCTCATGAGACGTGCACTTGCTGAAGTTTCTGCTGAATGTCGCGTAGATATTTCAGTGCAGGATGTCAGTATTGAATCTCGCGGACAGTATCTCGTGGTCATGGACGTTGATTCGACACTTATTCAAAATGAAGTTGTTGACCTTCTCGCTGACAAAGCTGGAGTCGGGACACGTGTATCCCTAATTACTCAGCGGGCAATGAACGGTGAACTTGATTTTGCACAAGCACTTCAGGAACGAGTAAAGCTACTGGCTGGCCTCCCGGAGTCAGCACTTATCGAAGTGAGGGAAGAAATAAGCCTCACCCCAGGAGCGCGGACACTTTGCAGAACACTCAATCGCCTGGGATACCGAATCGTTCTCGTTTCCGGAGGATTTTCCAATGTCATTGCCCCGCTAGCTGCTGAACTGGGTGTGAGTGAAGTCCGAGCCAATAATCTCGAGATTGTCAATGGCGTTGTCACGGGTAAACTTCTTGGTGAAGTGATTGACCGACAAGGTAAACGCGCAGCCCTCGAAGATATTGCCCGACGCCATGCAATTCCTCGCAGACGAATAATTGCAATAGGTGACGGAGCAAATGACATTGACATGCTTGAGGCTGCGGGGCTAGGTGTTGCGTTTAATGCAAAGAAAGCCCTACAAGATCATGCTGACACTTCTGTAAATCTTCCCTATCTAGATTCAATTCTCTATCTATTAGGAATCACGCGAGAAGAAATCGATGCGGCTGACGCTCGCGAAGCGCAAGAGACCTAATAACCTGCGAGTGCGTATCTCCTAGGCACCCTGTGAGTGCATTCCCCCATCCACGTGGACTATCTCACCCGTGGTGGCCGGAAACCAGTCAGACATCAGTGCAATGCATGCCTGCGCCGTTGGCAGAGGGTTAGTGACATCCCACCCCAAAGGCGCACGTTCAGACCAAATATTTTCAAAATCCTCGAAGCCCGGAATGCTCTTGGCCGCCATGGTGCGAATTGGTCCGGCAGCAACAAGATTCACTCGGATTCCTCGGGGCCCTAGATCCCGAGCCAGATAACGCGAGGCACTTTCTAAGCCTGCTTTGGCCACACCCATCCAGTCATAAGTCGGCCATGCGACGGCAGCATCAAAGTCTAAGCCCACAATCGACCCACCCTGTGTCATGATCGGTGCCACAGCCACGGAAAGGGCCGGGAATGAATAGGTGGAAATATGCAGTGCGGTAGCTACATCTTCCCAAGGTGTGCTGAGGAAGTTTCCACCAAGCGCTGACTCGGGGGCAAACCCAATACTGTGCAAAACTCCATCCAGAGAAGGAGCGAACTCACGAACCCGATCACTGAGTGAATCCAGGTCGCTTTGACTCGTGACATCAAGCTCAACAACAGGACAATCCTGAGGCAATCGTGAAGCACTTCTGCGGGTGAGTGACATGGTGCGTCCGAAAGAAGTCAAGATGACTTGAGCACCTTGTTCCTGCGCAAGCTTGGCTACATGAAATGCAATGGATTGATCTGTGAGCACTCCTGTAACGAGTATGGTCTTTCCTTGCATCAAGTTCATAAATGGATTCTAGTTCCTACTCACAGATTAATGACCCATTCCGAGTCCACCATCTACTGGAATCACAGCTCCAGAGATATACGAGGCTTGACGTGATGCCAAAAACGCGACTAACTGAGCAACGTCTTCTGGGGTGCCATACCGCGCCGCAGGAATTGACTGCAGGATCTGATCACGAGTGTCCATGGATAAATCGGATGTCATGGCTGTTTCGATAAAGCCAGGGGCAATGACATTGACCGTGATACCCCTAGATCCAATTTCTCTGGTCAGCGATCGAGCTACACCTATGAGACCAGCCTTAGAAGCTGAATAGTTGACTTGACCCGCGCTACCCAGCATGCCAACAACTGATGACATGAGAATGATACGACCATAACGTTTCTTAATCATTCCACGTACAGCTCTGCGCGCTAAAAAGATGGATCCAACAAGATTCGTCTGAATCACACTTTCGATGTCGTCATCCGACATTCGCATTAGCAGGGTATCTTGAGTAACACCGGCGTTAGCCACAAGCACATCAACGGAACCAAACTTGGTTTCAATCTCACTAAAGCCCGATTCAATTGATGTTGAATCACTCACATCCATGTGTATGTGAGTCAGGGTCGAAGGTAGATCACTCGGTATGGATCTTGCGCCAATAATGACCTGGAAACCAGCATTCGTGAGTGCGTGAGCAGTCGCTAAACCGATACCTCGCGTACCGCCTGTCACGAGAGCAATCATGGATTCACCCTGAGTTTCCTTCAATTTCGATCTTCGAGTCTGTATCCAACCCTGACAGTGACTTGAAAATGATCTACTTCATTGTCACGAACATAACCACGGACTTGGTCCACTTCGAACCAGTCCACGCGATTGTGTAGGTCGCCTGCGCGCTTGACCGCATTTCGGATCGCTTGATCGACGGATTCCTCCGACGTACCAACAATCTGTGACATGCCATAGGCCCTGTCAGTCATGTACCCCACCTCAATCTCCATTGTTCCGAAAGCTCCCTCCGAGGACTTCGTCGGGCAGGAATTCTTCTCCGGACGTAGGCTATCGGCATGGCCCCCGAGGTTTACACCATCACTCAAGCGAGTCGTTCGCTGAGCAATGAACAATCAGGCCGCACCAAAAAATACCTTGTCTCCATGGCAATCAGAACTGCTTGCGTACTGGCTGCAATCGTAGTTCCAGGGTGGCCCAAATGGCTCTTCATCGCAGGTGCTGTGGTTCTCCCATATTTAGCTGTCGTGATGGCCAACGCGGGTCATGAAAGTGACAATCCCGGCGCCATGGGAGTGACTCCTGTGACGTTGCCTTCCCAAGCGCAGGCACAGGCGGCATCGCGCACCTCGAACGCACCCACTTACAATCACAATCCGGCTGAGATGCGTCAAATCTCTTCACAAACTCTTGACTAGAGTTGAGTCATGCTTGCACTATTGCGAACATCTAGGTGGTTGAGTTTCACCGCCCTGGTTCTGGTAGCAATCATTGGATTTGGATTCCTTAGTCGTTGGCAATTTGATCGTGCAGAGCAGCATCGGCAGGAGCGCCTGTCCATTGAACAGGGCCAGATAATTTCCGAACCCCAAACCGATATCTCGAATAGCCCTGAATTCAGTCGCGTCACAGTGTCCGGCTCGTATCTCGATGTAGATATCCTCGTGCGGCAACGCCCACTGGACGGCGGCAACGGTTACTGGGTATTGACTCCCCTACAACCAGCGGCAGACGTGTCCATGGTGTGGGTGCTACGAGGATGGCTCAGTGCCTCAACCCAAGCTCTCGATGTACCCCCAATTCCAAGTGCTCCGGCAGGCATAGTGACTGTTGAAGGGGTTATCCGTCTGTTCGAAGCACCCCGTTCAGATGTATCCGGCCTGCCGGATCAAGTAGTTTCACGAATGTCTGTCGAAGAACTGGCATTCGCAGGAGAGGCGCAGGGCACCGTACTGCAACTCACCCGATCAAACCCTCCGGATGATCTCATCCCCGTACCTTTACCCGTGGTTGATGAAGGTCAAAACATTTCATACGCGGTGCAGTGGATCCTCTTTGCACTTGTCGCAATTGGTGGCTGGTTCGTTTTTCTGCGTAGGGAAGCGAAAGAGGACTCGACAGATCAGGAATCACTCACACCTGCGAATTGAGTCCTGTAGAGCTCTGCGTAGGTGGCACCTGATGCTAAGAGTTCGTCGTGTGTTCCTCGCTCGACAATTTCACCATCTACTACTACCAAGATTTGATGGGCATTCCTGATGGTAGATAACCTATGGGCAATAACGATTGATGTTCTCCCAGCCAAAGCATTGTCCAAAGCCTGATGAACAAGTCGTTCGCTTTCAGAGTCCAAATGAGCAGTTGCTTCATCGAGGATGACAATCCGAGGCGATTTAAGCAGGAGACGGGCCAATGCAATCCGCTGCTTTTCTCCCCCAGATAGTCGGTAGCCACGATCACCGACCACCGTGTCAAGACCCAAGGGCAGTGACTCAATCATCGGCCATATTTGGGCGTCGATACAGGCTTGTTGTATTTCTACATCGGTTGCTGTTGGGCGCGCATACAATAAATTCGCTTTTATAGTGTCGTGAAATAAATGAGAGTCCTGCGTGACAATGCCCATACACTCTCGCAGGCTCTGCGCGGAAACATCAGCGATGTTTACTTCGCTAATCTTTATGAGACCCGAAGTGGGGTCATACAACCGGGCCAGTAATGCAGTAATGGTTGTCTTCCCAGCACCCGAGGGGCCAACCAGCGCTGTCAGAGTTCCCTCAGGCGAAGCAAAACTAATGTTATTAAGAATTTGCTCTTCCGGACGCTCAAATTCACCTGTTAATACGGAACTCAGCGAATCGAGACTCACCTGGCTTGCCGTGGGATAACTAAAGGAAACATGATCAAATGCGACGTCGAGTGGGCCTGACGGAATGGTTCGAGGATTCTCGGGATCTTTAACCAAAGGATCAAGATCGAGGATTTCAAAGACCCTGTCAAAGGACACCAATGCGGTCATGACATCTACGCGTACATTAGACAGCGCGGTAAGCGGACCATATAACTGAGCCAGTAGTCCTACGAGCGCAAGAAGTGTACCGAGGGAGATGGCGCCCTGAATCACGAGATTTCCACCAAGGCCATATGTAATTGCCGTGGCTAACGCTGCAACCAATGTTAAGGCGGTGAAAAACCATCGATTGGCCATGGCAATCCGAACTCCGACATCTCGAACCACAGCAGCCTTCTCGCCAAAGGATGCTGATTCTTCGCGAGGCCGGCCAAATAACTTGACCAGCAGTGCACCTGCAACGTTGAATCTTTCCGTCATTTGGTTACTCATCTCGGCGTTGACCGACATAGATTCCCGGGTCATTGTCTGAAGACGCCTGCCCATGTATCGGGCAGGAAGAAGAAAAAGTGGCACCAGAACAAGTGACACTAGCGTGATCTGCCATGAAAGGAAAAACATGGTGATCAATACAATCGTCAGTGAAATGACATTACCTATTACTCCACCGAGAGTCGAAGTGAAAGCTTGTTGGGCTCCAATAACATCGCTATTCAATCGTGAAATCAATTTTCCTGTTTGTGCTCGAGTAAAAAAAGCTAGGCTTTGTGACTGTACATGGTCATAGACTTGGGTCCGTAAATCAAAGATGAGGCCCTCGCCAATGCGAGCTGAAAAGTAGCGACTCACCAAACCTAAAGCTGAGTCCCCTATCGCAAGTAGAGCGATGAGGATCGCGGTCCACGTTACTACTGATGCATCCCCTGGAGTGATCCCCTGATCAACAATGCGGCGAAACAGCAAGGGTTGTGCCACACTCAGCAGCGAAGCCACAACCAAGGTCAACAAGAAAAAAGCGATAAGAATTTTGTATGGACGCGCATAAGTCAAAATACGCTTCACTAAAGCGCGAGAGACCTTTTTATCCCTGACTGAACTATCTCGAGTCAGGGACCGATACATCTGCCATGCATTTTCCATGGACATCAGAGTGTCACGCTATTGCTGTGTGTTCTGGAAAAGATTTCGGAGATCCCGCAATCGCCTTGTTTGCGATTGACGCTCGGCCAGCCAAGGGTCCTCTCCATAGCTAATATTCTTGAACAATTCCTTAGTTTCTCTGAGCGCACTCGGCAATGCCATGCGCATCGGTTCAATCAATGTGGACAGTTCGTGTTCCAGATCTGCTCCACAAGCTACTGCTACACCAACTCGATGCGCCTCCTCTCCAGTCATAAACCGACCTGTGGCACATAATTCCAGCGCACGTGAGTAGCCCATCCGAGCAAAAGCATGCCCCGCTCCCCCGAGATCCGGAACCAGTCCAAGCGAGGTCTCTTTCAATGCCATTTTGGAGTCCGGATGCACAACGATGAAGTCGCATGAAAGCGCCAACTGAAA
>CAZVLV010000010.1:0-16744 GCA_964628015.1 uncultured Aquiluna sp.
CCCCACTGGCAAGGGGAAGAATCATTACTTCAAGAAATCTGGAACATCTAGGTCATCTTCAGTTTCTTCAAAAATAACCGCCTTGGGCTGTTGCACATTGCGGGAGAACGCAGGAATCTCCCCTGTGCCCTGAGAATCTTCGGCCTGTCGACCAATTCGTTTCGCCGGTGGCTCTCCTCCATCGAATCCAGCGGCAATGACCGTGACACGAACTTCGTCGCCGAGTGTGTCATCAATAACCGCGCCGAAAATGATGTTGGCATCAGGATGTGCTGCGTCGGCAACCAAACGTGCCGCTTCATTGATCTCAAACAAACCTAGATCACTGCCACCTGCAATTGAGAGTAGAACTCCATGTGCACCATCGATCCCAGCTTCCAGCAGTGGACTTGATATCGCCTTTTCAGCAGCTTGCATTGCACGATCTTCACCACGCGCGGAACCAATGCCCATAAGAGCCGAGCCAGCCGCATGCATCACACTTTTCACATCGGCAAAGTCAAGGTTGATAAGTCCCGGTGTAGTGATTAAGTCGGTAATTCCACTGACACCCTGAAGCAGGACGTGGTCTGCTTGACGGAAGGCATCAATGACAGAAATTTCGCGATCAGCAAGCGACAGGAGTCGATCATTGGGGATTACGATCAGGGTGTCGACTTCGGCACGCAAATCTTCCACACCCTGGTCGGCCTGAGCTTGGCGGCGACGACCTTCGAAGCCAAATGGCCTTGTCACCACACCAATGGTGAGAGCGCCTAGGGAACGGGCAACCTTCGCAACGACCGGTGCACCACCAGTTCCCGTCCCGCCACCTTCTCCCGCGGTGACAAAGACCATGTCAGCGCCTCGCAGGACTTCTTCAATTTCCTCAAGGTGATCTTCGGCAGCCTTTTTGCCCACTTCAGGATTGGCGCCAGCGCCAAGCCCACGGGTGAGCTCCCGACCAATATCAAGTTTGACGTCGGCATCAGACATCAAAAGTGCTTGGGCATCAGTATTGATAGCGATGAACTCCACGCCCTTGAGACCGACTTCGATCATTCGGTTCACGGCGTTCACTCCACCGCCGCCGATACCAACAACTTTGATTACTGCCAAATAGTTCTGTGGAGCCGCCACGGCCGCTCTCCTTTTCCGATCATGTCAATGGAAGGGGCTCCATCGAACGCCTCAGCCACAAACCCTCAACCTCAACAAGAGGCTGAGCAAATGGTCCGCTTATGGCCGCGCGGACTTTAGACGCAATGTGTGGAAAAGCGCAAGGCGAGAAGGCCTAAATTCCTAATTTTTTTCATTATTTCTCATTTTTCCCCATGATCCCCTTCTATTCCACCTACATGAGCGGCGTCAGAACCCGGAGGGCTCCGGGAATTTATCGCATTGGGACGGGACACAAGGATCACTAGAGTGGGCCTATGGGCACCGAGGATTCACCCACCGAACAATCACCCACAACAGCTCCCCCGACAGAAAAGCAACCGACAGTTAAGCCCCCTGTTGATACCCTGCCAGCCGCGCCAGATCACCAGAAATCGATGGCTGTGAGTCAACTCTTTAGCGCGGGTGCACCCGAAAGCGCAGGCTGGATTCGAGTTGAGGGGTCGCTCTCCACTTACTGGCGTTTAATCCTTCTCATCAGCACAATCATTGCGTGGGGGTTAGCAGTTGCCTTAGGGCTTCTAGCATCACGTTCATCTGACACACAATTTATTGAATGGGTTTCGCCAGTTTCGGTATCGATCGCAGTGATCATTTCCGTGGTTGTGTTTGTGTGGGTGTACATAGTAATAGGCCGTCGAGTGGCCTCAATTGGTTATCGATTAAAAAACCGTGAGCTTGAAGTCAGCAGTGGAATTCTATTTCAGCGGCTCGTCAGCGTCCCCTTTGCTCGCATGCAACTGGTAGAAGTTACGGCGGGTCCACTAGAACGATTGTTTGGAATTGCCGGTGTTCAATTACACACGGCCTCCGCATCTACCAATGCAAAGATTCCTGGGCTTACGCCCACAAACGCTCTTGCCCTTCGGGACTCACTCAATACTTTTGGTGAACAAGCGGGTCTGTAGTTTCATGGACCCGACACTTCGAATTGCCTCGCGCACGGCAGCAGCCACACCGATACTCCAAACGCTCCAATTCATCGCGCCACTTGCCCTACTTTTCATCTCACTTGGCTTCATCCCGATAGTGGTCGGCATTTCTGTTCTCGCAGTTGGGATACTTTTTCTAATTTTCTATTTCATGTGGAAGAAATTGACTTTTTATGTGTCTGGGGATTCCCACGTGGATCAAGAATTGACGGTGGAATCCGGGATTTTCATTCACAAGACGAAATCCCTCCGAATTTCACGGCTCCAAGCCGTCGATATTCATCGACCTTTGATTGCACGGCTCACTGGCTATGCCTCAGTGCAGGTGGAAGTCGCGGGGACAGGCGATTCACGCGTACTTCTCAAGTACTTAACCTTGTCGGATGCCCAGGCGTTACGCAATGAGATCGTTCGGATCGCAAGTGCCACTGAATTCGAACACGTCCCGAGCCTTGAGGAACCCGGCGAGCCCAGCCCTACGGCGCACATTCTTGACATTGACAATGTGCCTCGTTGGGAAGTGAAGACACCTCGACTTATTGCCTCACTTGCACTCACAACCTCCACGTACGTACTCATTGCCGGTGCAATTTTCTCCATCATTCTGGCGGTTATCAATGGTGCTGGTGGACTAACCGCCCTGCTATTTACAATTATTGTTTCCGGAGCGTCATTTGTAGCAGGGTTCACCGTTCTCTTTAACTTTGTTCTCACTAAGAATGAGAGAGGTATCTCGATATCTCATGGACTCATCTCTACTTCGAGTTACACAATCTCACCCATTCGATTACAGGCCTTGGAAATTAGTCAACCCATCGCATGGCGAATATTTGGCTGGCATCGAATCACAATGAATGTGGCCGGAATTGATACAAAGCAGAACAACAGGGGCCCACGAATACTTATTCCAGTTATTCGCACTTCCGAATTGGGAGAACTTATCCATGAGTTGATTCCCGAGTGGGAAATTAATCTCAATCCCACATGGATCACCGCACAGACACGCGCAAAATGGCGATACCCATTTCAATATAGATACATTGGAACAGACATATCGAAACAAACTTTTTCTACTCGGACCGGCTGGCTCACGCGAAGAACAAAAATCGCATTACACCCGCGCATCCAATCTTTACGAATCACGCAAGGGCCACTACAGAGGCAACTGGGGGTTGTGAGCCTTCATTGCGATTCAGTTCCGGGACCCGTCCGAGTTAGCGCGCTGGGTCTTTCACAGGCACAGGCTCTTTCCTTATCGGGGGAAGAACTGTCGCTGATGCGCAAATCCAATGAAGACGACACATCGGCACATTGGGTGAATAGCGATTAATTTTTCTTGGGACCCTTTTCATTGGTGGTCGTTGGAAGTTCGGGGGCACTGACATCGTAAATTTCAGCCCTACGAGTCAACAACGCTTCCAAGACCTGCGCCTTGAATTCGGCCTCTTCTGAGCTACCCCAACGGACGGTAGACCCTGACTTAAGGATCAGTTCGACATCGTCACGTGAATTTGCATCTAGTCGAGTGACCTTTGTGCGGAGGTTCTCCGGAAGGGAAATCAAAACCTCAACGGCTGCGACCAATGCTTCACCCTCGGCATCAATACGCGGAAGCCCTTGAATATTTAATGAATCAAATGTGATGCCTTGTGCATCTACTGCCAATTGTCGATCACCAACAGAAACTCTCGCCACGGGAACACGCATATCCACAGCAATGACTATTTCATTTGGCCAACCTCGCCTTACCTCAACTGATTTCACCCAAGGGAGCGTTGCCACCTGTTGCGCTGCTGTGTCGGAATCAACCGTTGCTATGGGGTCACCTGTGTTGATTGCGGCTTTAGCCCGAACTTCCACGACCTGCTGTTCTGTCAACTCCGAATTATCTGCATTTACTGCCCTGACTTGATCCACGGCGAAAATAGATGAGAACCAAATTGCCCACGCAGCACCTCCGATAATCAATACAAGGGCGGGAGCGATCACGATCCATAACTTCCTTCGCTTTCGCGAAACAAATACTGGATGCGCAACCTCATGAGTCGCCCCTCGGGTTTGCGAATTGGATTTACCCGAATCGGATTTACCCGAATCGGATTTTCCTGAATCGGACGGAGATAATGGGAATTCATTCATGGGGAAACCTGCGAGACATGGCTAGGCGCCATGCACTTCCTGTCGATCTCTCAAACGCTCCACTACTTCACTGGCAATAAGTCCGATATCCCCAGCCCCTAGCGTCATGATGATGTCACCAGGAACCGCTTGCCGAATGAGATGATCGGCGACATGCGACCATGAGGGTTCAAAGACAACGCATTCATCAGCCAAGGGGACATTGCTTGCCATGGTTTGCCCACTCGCACCTGGAATCGGTTCTTCGCCGGGAGCAAATACTTCAAGAACCACCACTTGGTCAGCTAAACCCAGTGACTGACCAAATTCCTTCGTAAACATTGCGGTCCGGTAGTAGTGATGAGCTTGGAAGGCAACAATGAGTCGCCCTGGGCCGACTACCTCGCGCGCGGCTCTGAGTGTGGCAGCGATCTCAGTCGGATGATGCGCATAGTCATCAAATACACGGATTCCATTCACTTCGCCTTTGAAATCAAATCTTCGCCTAGTTCCACTAAAAGCTTCAAGTCCAGCGACTACCTGCTGGGCGGGATAGCCCATGCCTAGCATTGCTGCAAACACTGCCTGAGCGTTGAGTGCGTTGTGATGACCGGGGACTTTGAGATGGATTCGACCTTGGCGTACACCATGAAGCGCGGTATCAAACGACCATCCATGGGAATCTGATTTAGCGTCGATCATCTGATAATCCGAGTCGGCAGATTCTCCGTATGTGCGAACATCGACACCCATTTCCTTGGCTGCGATTGACATGCGTAATGACCCAGGGTCGTCTTGGCAGGCAACGACAAACCCGCCTCTGTGACCAATTCCTAATGCGAAGTCCAGGAATGCCTGCTCAATAGCCTCAAAAGTTCCCCAGTGATCCAAGTGGTCGGGTTCTATATTGGTCACGATGGCTACTTGTGGTTGTAGGTGAAGAAAGGCGCCATCGCTTTCGTCAGCTTCAACCACAAACAGTTTGCCTGACCCCAGATGTGCATTTGCACCTGATTCGTTCAGCTCACTTCCAATGGCGAATGACGGGTCATCGCCACAATTTTGCAATGCGACGGTAAACATTGATGTCGTGGTTGTTTTGCCGTGTGTGCCCGTGATGGCAATTCCAGTGAACCCACCCATGATTGCTCCAAGGGCCTGTGCACGGGAAAGAACTGGGAATCCCTTCTCAGATGCGACTTGACGTTCTTTATTTGTCACTGGAATGGCAGTGGAGACCACTACTGAGTCCACTTCAGTGAGATGATCGGGGGCGTGTCCAATATGTACATCAATACCGATTGCCCGTAGCGCTGCGGTTCGTCGCGACTCCTTGGCATCGCAACCCGAAACAGTCACACCACGCGAAGACAGGATTTGAGCGATACCTGACATTCCTGCTCCACCGATCCCCATAATGTGGACGGATCCGAGTCCAGACAATGAATCACTCACGATCACACGCTAATACCCACTGGGCCAAATCCCGGGCAGCATCGCTGGCATTGCCAAGCTGTGTTCGCTCTGTCATGTGTGCTAGCGCATCCGAGTCGCGGATCAGTGGAGGAATACTGCCTGTGATCCATTCGACGGTGAATTGATCCTGTGGACATGTCAACGATGCACCCGCATTCACAAGTGGACGAGTATTTCTCTCCTGCTCACCGTTCCCAATTGGCAGGGGCACGAAAATTGAAGGGATTCCGACGGACGCAATTTCGGCCACCGTCATGGCCCCCGCGCGGCTTACGCTGAGATCTGCAGCTGCATATGCGAGATCCATTCGGTCAATAAAGGGCACTTGTCGGTATACGGCCCCACCTGTTGGGCTTAGATCACTCGCCACGCGGGTCCGATCGGAGATATTGCCCGGGCCGACGGCGTGCAGGACACTTATTCCGTGCGATAGCAACAGAGGAACTGACTCGTGAACCGCTTGATTAAGGGAAACAGCTCCTTGAGAACCTCCAAAGACCAAGAGCACCGGTCCTGTTGCAGGTAAATCGAAAAACTCGCGCGCTTCATTGTGGAGCTTTTGTCGGTTGACGTATGTCATCCGGGGTGAGATGGGCATCCCAATTGGTCTTGCATGTGCAATGGCATTTGGATAATTAACCGCGACATGTTGGGTGAGTTTCGCTCCCAACCTGTTTGCTAGTCCAGCTGTTGAATTCGCTTCATGAACGATCGTGCAAATGCCAAGTGAACGTGCCGCGAGATAGGCGGGAGCACTTGCGTATCCACCGAAGCCGACAACACATGTCACTTTTTCCTTTTTCATGAAATCCCGCGTTTCCCTGAACGCCCGTCCAAGTTTTATAGGAAAAATAAACGTCTCTCCATTGATTCTTCGCGGGAATGGCGCTGAGTCGATTAACTTCAAGTCGAATCCACTAGTTGGAACTATTTGCCGATCGAGTCCTCTCGATGTGCCCAGAATTGTGATACGAATAGCCGGGTCTAATTCACGAATGGCCATAGCTGTGTAAATCGCTGGATAAATATGTCCAGCAGTACCACCCGCGGCCAAGACCACGTGCATAATTACCTCCTGCGCATGGCAGTAGCGGTTGCGTGCCTGCGAATTCTCTTGCGCGCTTCGGGTTCATTACGTGCAAAAGCCAAGAGCATGCCAATCGCTATCAGAGTGGGAACCAGCGAGGATCCCCCATACGACACGAGCGGGAGCGGAACCCCTGTCACAGGTAAAACCCCTAGTACTGCGCCAATATTGACGACCGCCTGAATAACTATCCACGAACCGACGCCTGCTGATGCCAATCGAACGAATGGCAGAGAGGATGTTCGACTCAAGCGGAAAATGGCAAATGCCAAAATGGCGAAAAGCGTCAACACCGACAAGGTTCCCACGATGCCTAGTTCTTCGCCGATAACTGGAAAAATAAAGTCGGTGTGCGCCTCCGGGAGTGAACCCCATTTCTCCCTGCTACCCCCGAGCCCGACACCAAATAGGCCACCTGTTCCCAATGCATATTGTCCCTGAGTTACTTGCCAACCAAATCCGAGTCGATCAGCGTCAGGGTTGAGCCAGTTGACAATACGCTCCATTCGGTAGGGAGCGGCAAGAGTGAGAATCCACACGCCAATAACACCGATAACACCAAAGATGGCAAATAATCGAAGGGGCGCACCTGCTGCGAATAGGATTCCGCACAAAATTGCGGCGAGCATGAGCGTATTTCCGAAGTCACCTTGCAAAAGAACCAGGAGCATCAATATGCCCGCAACCGGCACGATCGGAATGAGCAGATTTCCCCAGGTCGGATTCAGGCGATCTTTACGAGTGAGAACCTCTGCACCCCATACAACTAACGCTAACTTGGCAAATTCACTAGGTTGAAGACGAAATGGACCAAATAATTCAATCCAGTTTTTCTGCCCTGCGACTTCAACGCCAATAAAGAGAACGGCGACCAGGAGCGCGAAAGCTATGGCCAAAAAAACCCACGCACTTTGTCGCCAAAATTGCACTGACGTTCGTGCCGCCAATATCAGTGCGATCACTCCCGCGACAGCGAAAAGCGCCTGGCGTTGAACTAGCGTGTACGCGGAACCGAAAGTTCGGACGCTTTCCACCGAAGACGCGGATAGCACCATGAGCAGACCCAAGGCCAATAACAGAATCGTGGCGCCAAGAATGAGGTAATAGGTGCTCAGCGGATGATGAAGGAGTTGCCCAACTTGAGAATTCTTCCACTTCGCTGAAAACTTTTCGCGTACGTCGGCACTTCTTCCAGATTCCGAGGTACTTGAATGACGCCGGGAATTCTTGACTACGGATCCCATTTACCGCACACCAATCACATTCACGGCCTCGGCAAAAACATTCCCCCGATGGCTGTAATCGGTAAACATGTCCCACGATGCACACCCAGGTGCCAGAAGAACGGTGTCCCCGGGCACGGCAATCTCCGATGCCTGTTGTACCGCTTCTCCCATGGCACTAGTTTCGCGAGTGGCCAGTGTGAATACTGGGACATTTGGGGCGTGTCGGCGCAAGGCTTCTTCAATGTGACCCGCATCCTGACCTAACAGGATCACAGCCTTAAGCCGATCCCGGTTGTGCCGTACCAGCTCATGAAAATCTTGACCTTTGGCCAAGCCTCCGGCTATCCAAATAATCGATGGATATGAACTCAGCGACATGTGGGCAGCATGTGCATTTGTTGCCTTGGAGTCGTCAATATATGCGACCCCATTCACCTCTTTGATTAATTGGATCCGATGTAATGCGGGCTCAAAATTACGAATCCCATCGCGGATAGCTTTTGGTGGGACATCTCCGCGGCCCCTTTGTCCAAATGCCCGAGCCAAAGCCGCGGCCGCAATCGCATTCTCCGTGTTGTGATGAGCGCTGGGCTGTACGTCAGACACCAAAGCCAACTCCTGCGCATAATCGCGACGGTCCGCTATGAATGCTCTGTCCACGATGGCACCGTCCACGACGCCCAACATGCTCACACCGGGAATTCCGCGAGTGAATCCGACCGCCCGGCAACCTTCAATAACATCGGCTTCTTCGACCATTTCAATTGTTATTGGATCCTGGTCGTTGTACACGGCCGCGAACTGGGTTCTCTCGTAAACCCGAGACTTAGCGGCGCGATAAGAGGCGAAACTGCCGAAATGATCAATGTGATCCTCGGCCAAATTCAGACACACGGACGCCCAAGGACTGACGGAGTACACAAATGGTAACTGTGGAGCCCCTACCTCAATGGCTATAACATCGAGGTGATCGTGCATGACGACATCCACCAAGGAATTACCAATATTGCCTGCCGAGACAGTACGGAAACCTGACTCCCGTAGCATCGATTCCAACATAAGAGTTGTAGTCGTCTTCCCATTGGTGCCTGTGACACACAACCAATCAGCCGCGGAATCCGGATCTCGCAGTCGCCACGCCAACTCCAATTCCCCCCACACAGGAATATGCCTGTCGATCGCCTGTGTGTGAAATACGTGGTCGGGCTTGAGACCTGGAGACGTCACAATAAGGGAAAACGGTGCCTCGGGAAGCGATTGGGAACCCAGCGCAATATGTGCACCCAGCGCGCCCAAGACCTCAGCCCGTTCCTGCTGCTTCTCTCCCACTGAAGAATCAATGATTGTTACCTGAGCACCAAGTTGCATGAGAGCATCCGCCGCAGAAAACCCAGCAATCCCAATACCCAGAACGCCTACATGAACTTCCGACCAGTCTGAATTTCGATGCAAATTCAGACTCACGCTCGAACCCATTCCGCATAGAAGATTGTGAGACCTGCACCAATGAATAGACCCTGAATAATCCAGAATCGCACCACAATCTGTATCTCCGGCCACCCGAGCATTTCAAAGTGATGGTGGAGCGGCGCCATTCGGAAGATTCTCTTGCCTGTCAGTTTGAAGGAACCCACCTGAGCAATCACGGATAGCGTTGTGATCAAGAACAATCCAGCAATCAATGGAAGGAGCAATTCCGTTCTGGTCAAGATTGCCAACCCGGCTATGCCTCCGCCCAATGCAAGGGATCCAGTATCTCCCATAAAAATCCGAGCCGGTGCGGTGTTGAACCACAAGAAGCCGAAACTAGCGCCTGCTGTCGCTGCTGCAACCATCGCCAGATCGAGCGGGTTCTGGGTGTTGTAACAGAACTCCGTCAATTCAAAGGCGCAGTTCTGGCCATACTGCCAAATGAGGAAGAGTCCAAGTGGGAGTACTATTGATGGGGCCCTCACAAACGAAATAGCCATGGAAGCCGGAGTGTTTCCAGATGAATCAGGGAACTGTACGGATAAATATGCAAACGAAAAAGCAACGATTGCCTGACCAATAAGTTTTGTTCGCGCTCGAAGCCCGGTGCTCCGCTGTTTGAAAATCTTGAGGTAGTCATCGGCCATTCCCACTAGGCCCAGTCCAACCATCAGATACAGGACAAGTAAAGCTGATATCGAAATGGGACGCCACGTGATGAGATGCGTGAGAAAGTATCCAACAAGGACGGCCACCAAAATTGCAACGCCACCCATTGATGGCGTCCCTCGCTTACCTTCATGAGCGGGGTACTGCTCACCATCGCTGCTGACTCTAATCGCCTGCGAGTATCCGTGCTTCTTCAGGAAATTAATGAGGAGAGGCGTGCCCAGAAATGACACCAGGGTGGCAATTGCCCCTGCAATAACGACGAGCCTCATGACACTCCCTCAGCCTACTCGCCTGAGACTTTACTGAGATCCCCGGAAATGAGTGCATCAGCCACGCGATCTAAACCCACGGATCGCGAAGCCTTCACAAGGACAACATCATCAGGTTGCAGGTAATCATCGAGAAATTCAATTGCGGATTCACTATCGGCAACCCAATGAACTTCGTCGCCCCAGGAACCCTCCTGAGATGCTCCCAAATGAGTGATTTTCATCGGTTCACCAACGCACAGTAAGAGTGATACATCAAGTCGAACGGCGAGTCGACCCAAGGAGTCATGTTCCTCGATCGAACGATCACCAAGTTCGAGCATGGGCCCAAGCACCGCAACACTTCTACGACCTTGTGACATGCTCGCCAAGGTCTTCAGTGCGGCTCGCATTGACTCAGGATTGGCGTTATACGAGTCATTAATTACAGTGATTCCACGATCAGTGGTCGTGACCTCCATCCGCCATTTACTGATGTGGTCAATATCCCCGATCCACGCCGCAGCGTCCTTGACAGTAACTCCTGCACAGTGTGCGGCAGCGATAGCTGCCAAAGCATTACTCACCTGATGCTCACCCGGAATTCGCAACCGCACTTGATGCGTTTCACTTTCGTGAACTATCTGAAAGGAACATTGTGCATCTGAATTCAACGTTATGCCAACTGCCCTGTAATTCGCTGTCGGGCTTTCTCCGTAACGAGCGACCTGGGCATCGGTGGAGTCAGCCATGGCTCTTACGTATGGATCATCTTCATTCAACACTGCCCACGCATGCGAACCCAATGATCGGATTAATTCCCCTTTGGCTCGAGCAATGTTCTCTTGTGTTTTCAGAAGTTCAATATGCGCTGATCCAACATTGGTGACAACTCCGATATCAGGAACTGCCATACGTGCAAGAGTCTCAATATGGCCGAGTCCACGCATACCCATCTCCACGACAAGGTACTCGGTGGATTCGTCCGCGGTTAATAGAGTTAACGGCAATCCCACTTCAGTATTGAATGACCCCTGAGCCCAGACTGTTGGTCCACTCTGAGACAGAATTCCTGCAATGAAATCCTTTGTGGTGGTTTTTCCACTTGAACCAGTTATCCCAATCACCTTGGCACGCAACTTTGTTACACGAGCCCAGTGCGCTATCTGACCCAATGCAGTGAGCGATTCATCTACAATTACATGGGGCAGATTTTGTGGAACAACCCCCGAATACGACTTCTCAACTATGGCCAGCCCTGCACCCGATACGCACACATCGTCAAGGAACTCGTGACCATCAACTCTCTCGCCGCGTAGTGCAACAAAAACTCCCCCACCAATAGCCAATCGGGAGTCAACAAAGAAACCGCGCACTGTGGAATTCGGACGTTCTGCCACAAGCTCACCGCGAGTTATGTGTGCAATCTCCTCCAATGTGAACTCAAGCACCATGCACCAACTCCAGTACGACTTCGGAATCATTGAACGGAATCAATTCACCGCGTACCTCGATAACTTTCTCGTGGCCTTTTCCAAGAATGGCCACCCGATCACCTGGGAGAGCTAATGACAACGCTCGACTGATTCCATGCCGTCGGTCTTCCACGTTCTCCACATGCACACCTAAGACTTCAGTCGCGCCCAATACAATTTCACTTCTAATTGCTTCAGGATTTTCGCTCCGCGGGTTGTCATCGGTAACAATGACGATATCGGAATGGCGCGCCGCTGCTGCTCCCATTAATGGTCTCTTTGCACTGTCCCGATCACCTCCCGCACCAATTACAGTAATCACTCTGCCGATGGGTGCCACACCTTCACCTTCACTGCCCCTTAGCCCCGAAAGAAAAGCTTCAATTGCATCGGGTGAATGTGCATAGTCCACATAAACGGACGCGCCGTTATAGGTACACACCAGCTGACCGCGTCCCGGAACTACAGACGCCCCAACTCCTCGGCAGGCAGTACTTGACGGAATACCAACATTATCAAGCAGGGCTATGGCCAATGTTGCATTCATAGCATTCATTTCACCCGGACTGACCACCTGTGTTCGAATCACTTTTCCATGTGGATCGCGGATCACAAGTTCACCACCACTTCTTGTGGTGCCTTGCCAATCAACTGTTTCGTGAAGCTCCCTCACAGAATCCCCTACATAAACAGATTGCATTGGAATCTCGCGACGTTGTACCAACGCACGACCCCATGAGTCGTTAATGCATACAACTCCACGATGCGCGAATTCCTTAGTGAAGAGTTTGGCTTTGGCTTCGAAATAGTTGTCCATGGTTCCGTGATAATCCAGATGGTCATGCGACAAATTGGTGAATCCGACGACATCAAATCTCAATCCAGCTATTCGATACTCGGAAATTGCAATGCTCGAAACTTCCATAACAACCAGCTCCACTTTCTCAGCACGCATGCGAGCCAATAATTGGAAAATCTCTGGAGCCTCAGGGGTAGTTCGAACCGCAGGAAGCTCGGTATCCCCAATGAAGGTTGCCAAGGTTCCAATCACTCCAGTCTTCATTCCTGCAGACTTGGCTCCTTGCATGATCATGTACGCGGTCGTTGTCTTACCGTTTGTGCCCGTGACCCCAATGAGTGTCATCGATGGCTGACCGTAGATCTTGAGGCATACAAGACCTAGATGTGACCGAAGGCTCTGTGCATGAATGAGCGGAATGTCTAGAGACGCACACAATTCGCAACACAAGTCGAGCCCTGCGTCATCTGTCATGACGGCGGCTGCACCTGAAGCCAACGCACTGGACACAAACTCTGCGCCATGTCTTTTTCGACCAGGAAGGGCTACGAATAAATCCCCTTCAGAAATTGCTTGGGAATCCTGTGAAACTCCCTTTACTGTTCGTGATGCATCCCCCAGGACTTCACCACCGACTAGTTGCGCCACATCGCCGACAGTTACTGGACCTCGACCTTCGGAGGTAGACATCACTACCCTCCAAACGTTAAGGCGAGCCTTGGCGCTTTGGCGCCTGTGGGTGGTATCTCCAATGCACCAAGCGCATAACTTGTTACTTTCTTGAATACTGGAGCCGCTAACTCGCCTCCATAACGACCAGCCTTGGGCTTTGAAATGAACACCGCCACCACCAATTGTGGATTATCTGCTGGAGCCATACCAATGAAAGATGCGATGACATCGCGTCCGTAGCCGCCAGTTACTTCGTTGACAACTTGCGCAGTTCCTGTCTTTCCGCCAATCCGATATCCAGGAATACTTGCACCCGTAGCAGTTCCTCCATCGCCAACAACACTTTCCAGCATGCTGCGAACTTGCTTCGCGCTTTCTCTGCTCACTACGCGTGTGGTTTTGGGAGGCTCAGGTTCTTGAACTGTGCCGTCTGCATGAATGATTCTTGAGACGAGCGATGGCTGAACCCGCAATCCATCATTCGCAATCGTTGCAAAGACTCCCGCAGCTTGGACGGCATTGACACTGAGACCTTGACCAAACGCAATGGTCGGAAATGACGTTGGCGACCAATCTTCATAGGCAGGAATGAATCCCTTATTTTCACCAGGAAAGTTCAATCCTGTGTCTTCTCCGATGCCGAATTTCTTGATATACCTCGACAACTTCTTTCCACCGATTCGTTCGGCAGCCAAGATGGTGCCAATATTGCTGGACTTGGCCATAATTCCGCTCAACGTAAGGTTCAAGGTTCCATGTGGAGTGTGATCACGGAAATCCTTATCACCTCGAGTAAGAACTCCTGGGACCTTAATGGGAGTGTATGGCGTGGCAGCACCTTCATTAATGACTGCGGCGAGCGTCATTACTTTGCTGGTAGAGCCCGGTTCGAATGCATCGGTGAGAGGTCGATTTTTGAGATTTCGTTGATCACTCATTGTTGGGTCATTGGAATCAAATGTAGGAGCTGTCGCGAGGGCGAGTATGTGACCACTTTGTGGATTCATAACAACGACGGTGCCATCAGCCGCTCCTGCATTCGCGACAGCCTCTGAAATAGCCTGCTGGGCAACGAATTGGATATCTGAATCAATCGTGAGCTGGATATCTACACCTTGTTCGGCATTGATGCGCACGTTGGCCGCCGTGGGGATAGCCCTTCCACCTGGACCGCCCTCATAGGTCAGCTCACCCGGAGTTCCCCCTAATTCCTTGTCATAGGCGAACTCATATCCACCTAATCCTGAGCCCTCGTCACCAACAAAACCGATGAGGTTTGCTGCAAGATCTCCTGCCGGGTAAATGCGCCGTGAAGTTGTCTCGCTAAAAATGCCGGGAAGGCGCAGGGCTGATATTTGTTCCCACGTGTCAGGCGAAACGCCTTTGGCCACGTACATGAAACGTCGATCGCCGGTGAGGCGGGTGGCCAAGATGTCTGCATCTGCTCCCAAAATTGGAGACAAAGCTTGACCTACTACTGCAGGATCTTCAATCATGGTTTGATCAGCAGTGACATTCCTCGCTTCTACTGTGATCGCGAGAGCCGTTCCATTCGTATCAAGAATTGTTCCGCGCTGTGCAGGGATTTCTTGGACACGCAAACGCTGTTCGAGAGCGGCGGATGCAAGTTCGCCACCCCTTATCGCTTGTAGATCCACGAGGCGCACGGCGAAAATGACAAACATCATTGATGTGACGAGAATCAAAACCAGCCCGCGCTTGCTGTAGTTGCCTAATTGAATTGGTGTATCGAGCACTCCCTTTGAGGATCTTGGAGTCACGCGCCGTGTCATCTATTGCTCGCCACTACCGAACTGGTACCGCATCAAGAAACGCGTCCTCAGAAACAACTTCCGCCTCAATGACTACAGGTTCACTCCATTCACCTGGTGCGTTTTGATTGTTCTTCTTACCTGCTTTCGCTGCTTGTGCTTCTTCATTGGCCTGAGCGTCGGCGGCAGCAGGGTCGTAACCAGCGCCCGGTGCCGCAGGCTGATCTCCGATAACAGACATCTCTGCACCTTCACCCACCGTTGCGTCAGCAGGTGTTGGTATCGCGGCTCCCTTAGCGGGTTTGGGCTTACCCAAAACAGTTCCGTCAGGTATCTGTATAAATGCAGGTGTCGTGCTGGGCACCATGCCAAGGGCTCGAGCTTGAGTCTCAAGTGCCTCTGGAGCTGACAGTGCTGCCACTTCTTCTGTTAAGGACGCCTCCGTGCGCGCCAACTCACCATATTGGGATCGCAGTTCTCCCAAGGTAAAGGCACCTTGTGCCAAGGAAGTATTGATAACGAGAATTCCAAGCATCCCAAGACCCAAGGCACCAAGAACTATAAATACAAACATTCCATTGCTTGCTTTTTGGACTCGCATTGGCGAGACCAAGCGCAGGTTTGCGCGCATGTTTTTACGCACACCCTTTGTGGCGTATTCGGTCGCAACAGATTCGGAAATTGTTGTTGACTCAAGTTTGGGTGCTGCACTCATGCCGCAACCTCCGATTGTGATTTATCCATGCGTCTGGGTCGAATTCGCTCGGCCGCACGAAGCCGTACGGACGCTGCCCGTGAGTTTTCTTCAATTTCCGCCGCAGATGCGCTTTCTGCACCTCGAGTGAGTAGGCGCAATTCCGGTTGTGCGCTGTCTGGAATAACTGGAAGGTCATGTGGAACGTTCGCAGTGGAATCCTTCACAAAGATTCTCTTAACAATTCGATCTTCAAGTGACTGATACGACATGACGACTATTCGTCCATTCACGCTTAAACAATCAATGGCTCGCGGAATTGCGCGTTCAAGGACTTCAAGTTCGGAATTCACTTCAATACGTAGCGCCTGGAATGTCCTCTTGGCAGGATTTCCTCCCGTGCGCCTAGTGGCCGCCGGTATAGCGCCTCTAATCAACTCCACAAGGCGAGCCGAGTGAGTGAAAGGCTGAGCGGACCTTTCCTTCACAATGCGATCTACAATCCGCTCGGCAAACTTCTCTTCTCCATAGGCACGCAGGATTCGGACTAACTTGCTTGGCTCATAAGTGTTAAGCACTTCTGCCGCAGTTATCCCCTGGGTTTGATCCATGCGCATATCAAGTTCGGAATCCACTGCGTATGAGAAACCGCGATCAACCTCATCCAATTGCATGGACGACACTCCAAGATCAAAGAGGATTCCATCGACGCTGGTGATCCCGTGCTGAGCGAGCACCTGAGGAATCTGGTCATACACAGCGTGAACAAGTACAACTCGTTCAACAAATGGGCTCAATCGAATTCGCGAGAGGTCGAGGGCATGTGTGTCTCGGTCTAATCCAATGACTCGAAGTTGGGGGAAATCTTGTAAGGCTTGTTCAGCATGACCGCCATGACCCAATGTGGCATCGATAAGCACAGCATCCGGCTGTGAGAGTGCCGGT
>CAZVLV010000011.1:0-16368 GCA_964628015.1 uncultured Aquiluna sp.
TAAAGACCCCAAACACGTTGTTGTTTCCCAGTCCGTTGGTGGTGGTGTAGTTGGTGAACGTTGAGTTCGCATGAGTAGGAGCGGCGATGGTGCCGCTTAGTCCTCCGAGGAGAAAGGCGACGGCAGTTGCAGTGACACCGACACGTTGGACTGCACTCCTGAATTCGTTTGCTGGCTGTTGATGCTTAGCTGCTGGGATTATGCGGGCACGGCGAGACCTGGGGCTTATGCGTTCCAGTATTTGTTGGAGAGTTCCGACACATCTCATTCTGACCCCTTAGTTGCCCGTGCACCCAATTTTGCACCGAATATTGAACGAGATTCTGACAGAGCGACTTAAACATTTGGGACTTGACCCTACTCGCTCCAGATTGTGTGCAGTGTTCCCGTTGCGCTGACTAGGGTTGATCCTCCAGCGGGTATGAACACGCCGGTGAGTTGCCCGTTAATGTTGAAGGTTTCGTATGCACCCCAGCCGTTATCGACTTGCCGTTTGGCGATAGCTACAGGGAAGTTTGGTGAGGTGGCCCATCCGAGCAGTTTCGCGTTCGGTTTACTCGCTGGCGGTGTGCAGTCGTTGGCTGCGGGCATGTTGATCCAAGTTCCCGCGGCACCGGACTCTGATGAGCTCGTGCAGGTTGTGCCATCCGTGGGAGTCAATGAGAGCTCGAATGTCTGCGGTGTCGCAGCAGGAGCGCTAGCTGATCCGCCACCGCCTGACCCCAAAACTGCGTTGGATAGCGTGGCGGTGAAGGTCGGAGTTGCGTTGTCAAATAGCTTTACGTTGTAAGTCCCGGCAGCGATGGTCGTGGCTGAGTACCCACCGGCGTTCCCTGTTCGCGCGCTCATGCCTGCACTAATCGTCGCGGGCGAGGCAGCGAGGCTGTTTCCAGGCCCGCCGGCGCCTCCGTAGACGTAGGTCGCATTGATCGGTGTGCAGGAACTGGCCGCGATGCTGGTGTCGCAGATGAAGAGTTCCGCGAGAGTGAAGCCCGAGTAGGTCGCCGTTATGGTGCCATTCCCGTTGTCAATGATCGAGCCGGTTGCCGCGAAAGCAGGTATGGCACTGACGATTGAAGTCAGGCCAATCGCCCCAATCACGACGGCGACTTTCAATATTCGCATCTTGTTCCCTTTCTGAACCATGAAAGTCACCCCCAGACACCATTACTCGAGATGACCGAAAACTCCTCGCGATGCAATCTTGGTGGAATGTTACGTGAAGGGCGGTCTCTACGATACGTCCATGTCCCCCTCGCGCACCTAAAGTGGATACTCGTGCCTCACCAGTCTGCGGGGTCGAAGTCCTCTTCCTTCAGGGCGGCCACGCTGACAAGTCGAGATACGCGCACTGGGATTCTCCGTCATTAATCTCGCAAGGGAGATTAGGTGTAGGACCTACCAACGATTCATGCCCTCGTCATCAGTAGATCATTCAAGGTTGGTACACGGGTCTTGTGAATCGCTATACCAGTTCCGTGTCCCTGCACCGGATGGCACAATAATCCAATGCGTTTTCTCAAGAGATTCTTGGTCATGTGCATAACGATCGCAGTCGCGGTTTTTGGGGGAGCTTCACCAACCAATGCAACAGGGCAGTTTGAGTACGTGGGCTCCATAAGTGTCACGTTTAGCAGTGACATTGTGGTGTCTGGGTCATACGCATATGTTGCGTCTAGCACAGACATTTCTGTAATTGATACGAACTCGAACACTGTCATCCACACAATAGCTACAACTGGAGCCAGAGCTCCACAAGGCGCAGCCACGATTGGCACCAAGGTGTATTTCGCTGCTGCAACCGACAACAAACTAATCATCCTTGATACGCAAACACAGACAGTGAGTTACTTGGCAACCACAGGTTGCAGTTCTCCTAACCAACTTCTGGTTGTGAGTAACTCGCGTCTAATTGCTAACTGTCACGGATCAGGAAATGTGCAGATTTACGATGTCAACACACCTGCTATCGCTGGCACGGTGAACACGGGTGCAGGACCGAGAGGAATGTCTACTTCAGGTGGACTTGTGTTTGTGCCAAATTCAAATGCAAACACTATGACAGTTGTAAATGCCGCTGCCTCTCCTCCGACTGCAGTACGCACGGTTAACGTGGGTAGTCAACCGGAGTTCACCGCATTTCTCGACGGAAAAATCTATGTCGCGAACTTTGCGGGAAACACTGCGAGTGTGGTGGATGCTTCCAGTGGTTCAGTACTTGCGACCTTAGCCGTGGGAAATAACCCCCAAGGGGTTGCACCTTGCGCAGATAACATTTACACATCTAATCGCTGGACGGGTAACACCAGTGTCATAAGTCCTTCGTCAAACACCGTGATCAATACCCTCACACTGTCCACAGTGGGTGCCATCACGCACTTCATGGGAGTAAATGGAACATATGCATACTTCCTCAACTTTGATCGCTCAAGTGTCAGTGTGGTGGACTGCTCAAGTCAAAGCGTTGTCACAACGGTAAGCCTTCAACCGAATCCAATGAAGATTGCATTTAGTAGTGAATCTGCATATGTGACAGGATCCAACGTCATTTCAGTCATTTCTCTAGGCGCTTCCCAATCAGGATCCTCTACTTCCTCAACCGAACCGATCATTGAAATGACGTTCGGGGACGGGCAGGGAAGTGTTTGTCACGGAAGTGACAGCGCCCGACTGGGTTCATGGGCCAATTTGCCTGAGGGTTCGGCGTGCTCCCCTCCAGTGACAATTCCGAATGCTCGATTATTGGGATGGGCCACGATTCCAAACTTTCCCGTTGAAATTGCATTGAGGCAAGTGAATAACAATTGGGGTGCTTATGAGCTTTTCGGAGAAGGTGGACAAGTAATTGCCATCTACTTTCGGGAAGGTGGGGCAGTCAAAGTTTCTGCACCGGTGAACTTCTACCCCATTTGGAGATAAGCACAGCCAACGTCAGGTGCAGAAACCCCCATCACAGCACGGTTGAATGTAGTAACAGGTGGGGCAAAAATCCTTCCCGCCTCGACGTTCAAGGTCAGTCTTCTCGCATGCGGGGCATGGCCCTGGGTCTCCCATCACGATGAGATTATTTCCTTCGGACCGTTGTCAGCGTGGCATTGACGCCACTTCTCGTGTGTGGCGCGAACTCGAATCAGATTGCTTGAGGGACAGCACGAGCAGCGTGCCGGTGATTATGGATGGGATTGAATAGGACCCAGCCATCACAACAGCCACGGTCTCTTCAGGGAATTCCCCACGCGCCACGGTTTCCACAATCAGCGTGAGCAGCGGCATAACAAATGCGGATCCAATGAGAAACCACCCAGTCCAACGCGGTTGCCAGAAAGCAGCGACGAACACCCCGATGACGGCAATGTTTCCTATGAGAATAGGAAGAACTTCCATGGCCTGTTCATTTAGTGTTCCAGCTATCACGATAGTGAATCGGTAAGCAATTGAAATTCCGAGTAAGACCAAGGCGATGACCCACAGCACTTTATGGGTGGGCTCACTGCGTCCTGCTCGTAAGGACAGAACTAGTAGTACAACAGATGCAGTGACACCAACAATCGTGGTGACAAGAATTTCATTTCCCATGATCATCCCCTTTTCTCGTTATCACGAGTGTTGCTCACTGATTCGTGGCAACCAAGGGACTTAAGTCATGTGACCGGACAAAGGATAGGTCAGTCCAGGGATCGCAGTTTTTGCTCAACCTGGTCATTGGATGGTTCCACGAGGAAGTCGCCGTCAGGAAAAACAACAACGGGAATTGCCTGTCCTCCACTTATCTCAATGGCCTTATCTCGATGCCCCGCCTCAGTGTCGAGGAACTCGAACTCCACACCAAGCTCAGTGAGTTGGGCTTTGGTGCGCACACAGTCGCCGCACCAGTCGGCGCCATACATGGTGATCATGAAGTAATCATGGTGCAAACACGACGAAAACATAGTGTGCGTGGGGGAGTTCGCATAGGAGGAACTTCTCCACAGCAAACGACATGTATCACCGGTGATACACTGAGGGTGTGAACGAGGTATCGGTGCGTGAGCTGCGCAATTACGGTGGTCAGATCCTGAGCCGAGTGGAAAGCGGTGAAAGCATGACCATTACACGCGATGGCACACCCGTTGCTGTGATTTCGCCGTTACGCCAACCGCGCCTGAGCGCCACCGCGTTACTAGAAAACTGGAAGAACGTCCCACTCATTAATGCCGATTCCTTGCGGCGTGACCTTGATCAGGTTCTCGACATGAGCCTTGACGCGAATTGGGATGAAACACGGTGACACCTGCACATCAAGTGGGACTCCTCGACACCAGCGTCGTGATCGAGTTGCCAATCCTTTCCAAAGAGGATCTTCCCACTTTCCCTGCCATCAGTGTCATCACGCTCGCTGAACTCAGTATGGGGCCAGAGGTCTCGAAAACTTCTGATGAAAGACACAAACGCCAGTTAGTGCTGCAACAGACAGAGGCATCATTTGATCCGCTGCCCTTTGATGCCGCATGTGCACGCAGGTTCGCAATTGTCGCGGGTAGCTTGCGTCAATCAGGACGCAAGACACAAGCCCGAGCCTTTGACGCACTTATTGCCGCAACCGCATTGGCGCACAACATTCCGCTGTACACGCGCAATGCGCACGACTTCGAAGGTATTGCGGGACTCGACCTGCGCCCAGTGAAATAACACCTTACGTGAAGAAGTGGTTTAGCCGAGAACGGCAACTTCCTCGGTGAACATTCGAACACGCCCGGATACATGCGCCATGGAATCGGCAGCAACAGCCTGACCAATCTCCGTGGCGTAAGCAGCGACAAAAGCTTCACGCGATTCAAACCATAACTCGGTAATGCCATCGCACGGCGCAGTGTCGTCTTGCTCAATCACATTAAACCGAATCTTCTGGACACCTGGCAGTTGCTGTGCGCGTGCTTGGTGCTCACCAAGCCACCAGGTTGTGAAGTCCTCGTGGGTCATGTCCTCACGCCGCGTCAACATAATCATGGCCTTAAACATGTGTCACGGCTTCCTTACTCGAGCATTGGGTCGCCCACCTGCACTTAGAACAAGAGCGATCACTATTTCATCGGATTTAGGTGCATCAGGAATAGCGATGCTCGCAGCATCCATGTCGTCAAATACCCAACGGTCATCTTTATTTCCGATGGGCATGGTGATTGACACTCCAGGACCGGCAACCATTTTGGTCCCGGGAATGATGTCGGCGCCACCGCCAATCGCAGCGCGCACCGGCGCACCAAACCGAGGATGCAACACGGCAGCAGTGTGTTCACGGTCACCACCCACTCCAACAATTGCGCCCTTGCCGTAGCCACGCACCTGGTCAGGTGTGATACCCACCGCAGCGAGTGCAGCCAATGCCTCTGAAACTAAACGAGTTGCCGAATCCGCACCGAGTTGCTCTAACTCACTGAGGTCATCAATGCGGCCACGACCTGCACCCGGGTTGGTGCAGACCAATGCGGCGACAGCCACAACCGTGGCTGGGTCTACCGGCGCATGTGCTTCACGGAGAGTTTGGGTGACTTGGGTTGTGATCGAGCGAATCTGCATAGCAACCTGATTTCAGATCGATTGGGGAACTAGCAATGGCGTTGAAAGTAGGTCTAACTCTATAGATTGCGAGTTCGGTTCACATATTGATTAATACAGGTAATACTTCTCCCATGAAAAAAGAGTTTCCCCTCGGTCGTCGAACCTTCCTTGGACTTTTAGGCGGAGCCACTGCCGCATTGATGGCACCAATGGGCTCAGCTGTGGCTACACCCAAGGGATACCAGTGGCCGGCGTCCACACAGTGGGATCAATTGCGACGGAAGGTGGGCAAGAAACTCATTCGCCCGAAGCAGCCGTGGGCCACGCTCACACCAGGTGCCATCCCCGCCCGATTACTGAACCCTTGGTATCTGGAAGAACAACCGGGTGCCACACAGTCAACCGGTATGTATAAAGCGTGGGAGTCCACCGCGAGTGAATACGCCATTGCTGTGCGCAACGTTGCCGACATTGTGGCGGGGGTCGACTTTGCCAGAGAGAACAAAGTGCGGTTGGTGGTGAAGGGAACAGGTCACGATTACTACGGCCGATCCACCGGCCCACGAAAGTCGTTGTTGTTGTGGACGCACAACATGCGCGGCATCACTGTGCATCGCAAGTTTGTTCCGGCAGGTGCGCCTGCGGGCACCGAAGCTGTACCCGCTGTTACCACGCGTGCAGGTAATCGTTGGCTCGAAGCATATAAAGCGGCTTCAGCTGCAGGTTTGTACATTCAAGGTGGCGGCTGCACCAGTGTGGGCGCGTGTGGTGGGTTCGCGCTCGGTGGCGGGTTCGGTTCGTTTAGCAAGCGTTATGGCTCAGGTGCTGCTGGTGTTCTGGAAATGACGGTCGTCATTGCTAATGGTTCAGTGATCACGGCAAACGAGTACCAGAACTCCGATTTGTTTTGGGCATTGCGTGGTGGCGGCGGAGGGACATTCGGTGTCGTGACATCTATGACACTTCTCGCTCACCCGGAACCAAAGATTTCCGGTTGGATCTCAGGTCCAATTACAGCTAAGTCCGACCAAGCGTTTGAGGAATTGATACGTGCATACCTTGAGTTTTGTGCAAATACCTTGAGCACACCAACGTGGGGTGAAGGAATGATTCTCAACCCCGATTACGGCATGGCAACGACCATGAACACAGGATTGAATGTGATGCAGATCGGTACGACATTCCTGGATATTCCCACCGAACAAGCACAGGCTGCATGGGAAAAGTTCCTAGGACCGTTGCGCTCTCGGCCACAGGATTTTGATGTGAACGTGAAATTCAGTGCGGAGCCTTTTGCATTGCGATGGAAGCCAACAACACAAGAAGCGATTTTCGATGACCGACCGAAGGCACCTAAGGGCTATTTCTGGTGGAAGGGAAATGCATCTGAAGTTGCGGCTTACTGGGGCGGATACGACGGTCGTGGTGTTCCGTTCGCCATGACACAGGGAGCAAATGCAGCTGTACTCGCTAAAGCACTGTTCGATGCTTCGCGCACCAGTCTGATTCTGTGGCAGACGAACAAGGCGCTCTACGGTGAACACCCGGAGGCAAGGCGTAGAGATAAGTCAACATCAATCAACCCTGCAGTCTTCAACAATATTGCGTTCATCACTATTGGTGCGTGGCGTCAGGGCAAATACCCGGGCATCAAGGGACATGAACCTATTGCCGCAGAGTCGCAAGCACAATTTGATGGCGTGATGTCGGCTTCAGCAATACTTCGAGTTGTTACCGAAGATGGAGGTTCGTACTCCAATGAAGGTAACTACTTTGAGGAAGATTGGCGCCAACAGTTCTGGGGAAGTAATTACCCGAGACTTCTTCGAATCAAGCGTCGCTATGACCCTACGAATTTATTCACCGTGCATAAGGGTGTGGGCAGCGGCGACTGATTTCGAATTCCAGCCTCAGTCTGAATTAGATTAGTTGCAGGTGCAGCGCTGTGGTTCGGGAACGCTGGCCATGACCTGTGCGGCATGCTCGCCACAACCGGACCAGGTGACTTTGCCGCAGGCGCGGCAGGGAGCTGGACTACACATATTCATTACTCCTTGAAATGATCGGGTGAGAAGAAAGTTTAGCATACCCCCCAGGGTATGTAAACCACCCCGGGCTCGCTTGTCTACAGCCAAATGATGCTGCCACCTTCATTGGTCGGCATGGAGGCGTAGAGGGCGATCGGGATGCCGGCGCACACACCAAGCCGACCGAGAATATCGAGTGAAATCAGGGAGCGTCCCGTTTCCCATTTGGACAGTGCCGGCTGGGTGGTGTCAATGAGCCCGGCGAGTTCGCTTTGGGTCAGCCCCGCCTTGGTTCGAATCTCCCCGAGCCAAAATGACATGCGCCAACTCAGAAGCCTTCGCGCATTCCACGGATGGATGTACCTGTCCCGGACATCGGGTGGATAGTGCGGCCCGTTGGGGTGCGCCCAGGTGCGCAGATCAAACCTTCCCTGCAACGGATCCTGAGCAAAAGTCCTGTACACCACGTTGACATGCTGCCTGCATTCGAAGGCGCGTGCAACTAACTATCCACAGCCACCAATCGACAGCCGCCAATCCACAACCACACACCCGGTTCCGTGACAACTTTCGTCAATATTGCAAGTGAGCAATATCGCGCAATTCATCTCACTCACTCCCTGTGACGCAAGTGACTAGGCTTATCAGCGGAACATCATGAATACATCCCAGCCACCGACATCCCCAACACCAATGTCCCCGCCACCGATATCCAATGTGCGCTCGTGGCTTCCGTCGTATTTACTCCTCGCCTTGATTTGGGGATTCTCTTTCTATTTCATTAAATATGGATTAGAGATGTTCACACCGGTGGGCGTTGCTTTCGGACGCATTGCCTTCGGCGCGATCACCCTGGTGATACTGAGTGTGATCACCAAGACTCCCCTGCCACCACGATGGTCATGGAAATACGTTTTCATCGCATCTTTGTTATGGGTGTCTATTCCATGGATGCTCTTTGGATTCGGCGAAACTCGAGTGTCATCAGCTCTCGCCGGAATCATCAATGCGGTCACGCCACTAATGACCCTGCTTGCCATTCTTATTGCTTTCCCAGAAGAGAAACCCACTCGACAACGCATTGTCGGTTTGATCATCGGGTTCATCGGAATATTGATTGTCGTTGGTGTGTGGAATAGCGGTGGGGCCAACGATCCAGTGGGAATCCTTGCGTTACTTATTGCAGTGACGTGTTACGGCATTGCGTTTCCATTCGCACGCAAGTATCTGACCGGACCCACCGCACGCGAACCGATTAAGCCAATCTCTCTCGCCATGGGCATGATGCTGTGGGGGTTGGTGGTGACAACGCCGATCGTGGCATTCACCGGTGTAACTGACTCGGCTTTCCAGATGGGGCCATTTATCGCGGTGGTGTTGCTCGGAGTGCTCGGTAGCGGCTTGGCGTATGTCCTAAACTTCAAAGTTGTCACCGCTGCTGATGCCACCACAGCCAGCACGGTCACCTATCTGACCCCGCTGGTTGCCGTCATCGCGGGCGCCCTTCTACTCAACGAACACATCACGTGGAATCAACCGGTGGGTGCACTGCTCGTGGTACTTGGTGCAGCAATTGCGCAAGGCGTGATCAACGGCAGAATAGGAACGTGGCGAACACACAAATAAGCACCGATGTCCTAGTGGTGGGGGCTGGACCCGCTGGATCTTCAGCTGCAGCGTGGTGCGCGCGTCATGGCCTTGACGTTCTACTCGTGGACGCCGAGGAGTTTCCTCGAGATAAGCCTTGTGGGGATGGGCTCACCCCCCGTGCCATCGCGGAACTCGATTCCCTTGGACTTTCTTCGTGGCTTGAAGGCCGAGCACGAAACAAAGGATTACGTGCCGCCGGATTCGGACAGGAGTTATATCTGCCCTGGCCCGGTGGGAATCTGCCGAACTACGGCGGTGCCGCACCCCGATTGGAACTCGATGCCGCGATTCGCAATGTCGCCATTGAATCCGGAGCCAATGTTCTCGAGGGATTACGTGCCAAAGATGTTGTCATGGATGGCAACAAGGTCAGTGATGTGATTTTTCATGACGGCACAACAATCCACTGCAAAAGATTGATCGTTGCTGACGGTGCCAAATCGCAACTAGGTCGTGCGCTTGGTCGCACGTGGCACCGTTCCACGGCGTACGGTGTTGCGGCGCGTGGGTACATCAAGTCGCACCGAAGTGATGACGAATGGATTTCTAGCCACCTTGAATTACGTGGTGAGAAGAATGAATTGTTATCCGGTTACGGCTGGGTATTCCCGCTCGGCGACGGTGAAGTCAATGTTGGCGTGGGCACTCTTGCAACAAGTAAGCGTCCAGCTGATGTAAACCTGCGTGGGTTACTCACCCACTATGCAGATCAACAACGCAATACCTGGCAGTTCGAAGGAGATGTTCGCGCACCGTGGTCAGCACTACTTCCCATGGGCGGTGCGGTGAGCAATGTTGCTGGGGCCAACTGGGTGTTGATTGGCGATTCCGCGGGGTGTGTGAATCCACTCAACGGTGAAGGAATTGACTATGGCCTCGAGACAGGTCACCTAGCAGCGAATCTTTTTGCATCAACAATTGTGAACCCGCACATGGATTACAGCAGGGTGTGGCCCAAGGAATTATTGGTGCATTACGGAACCGCATTCTCGATTGCCCGGCGGCTGGCTGGTTTGATCACGGTGCCAAATTTGCTTCCCACCCTGGGACCAATTGGCATGCGATCCACTTTCCTGATGACCATTGCGCTTCGGGTAATGGGAAATCTGATCACTCCCGAAGACAAGGACGTGACCGCCAGATTGTGGAACTTCGCAGGGCGTCGCTCCATTGCCTTAGACGAACGCCCGCCATTTAGTTGATGGAAAAGTGTTCCACGGTTGGTGCGCCGGCAAAGTGGACACCAATAATCTCGCGCCACCGTGTAAACAGTTCTGACTCGCGGAAACCAATGGTGTGGTCCTCAAGTGTTTCCCAGTCAATGGTGAACAAGTAGACATTGGGCCGCTCGACGCACCAGCCGACACCCGTAAATGCGATGAGCCCCTTGGCTTGGGGAAGAATCTCAGTGACAGCTACTTGAAGATCATGTTCGAAGTCAGCATTGTGGCCAGGTAAGACTGTGACGTGAACTACCTCGCGAATCATCTAAAAACTCCAGTCTTCGTTGAACATGTTCTCCTGGACGGTCATGCGCAGGGGCTGCATTCGCAAAACACCAGGTGAGCCTTCGAGGTACTTGGGTAGTTGGTGCATCAGATCGGCAAAGCCGGTGGACTCGCGGTGCGCTTGTTCGGCTTCTTCATCGCGAAAGATTTCGTAGAGCCACACCAAGTTCTCGTCGTCAGGATCAACGGCCACCATGTACATCTCGGTACCGGGTTCCTCACCGATTCCATCAGCGTAGGTATTTAAAACGTCGAGTAACGCTGCGCGCTGTCCTTCTTGCGCGGTGAGGCGCACAATCAATGCTTGTCGACCCGGCAGGAATGCTTGCAGTGGTTCCTGTGCAGGTGTGTCAGGCATTTTCCAAGTACCAGTCGTAGGTGGATGCAACGCCATCACGCAACTTGATGGACGGGTACCAACCGAGTGCGTTGATGCGCGAGGTGTCCAGGAGTTTGCGGGGCATGCCATCAGGTTTGCTGGTGTCCCATTCGATTTCGCCCTCGAAGCCAATGACATTGGCCACGGTTTCAGCAAGATCCTTAATGGGTAGGTCATCGCCCCAACCAATATTTATTGTTTCGGAAGAGTCGTAATTTTGTAGAAGCATGAGACATGCTTGAGCGAGGTCATCGACGTGTAAAAACTCGCGACGCGGTGCACCTGTTCCCCACACGGTGACCTTGTCTGCACCGGACTCTTTTGCTTCATGGAAGCGACGAATGAACGCTGGTAACACGTGGGATGTTTCTAGATTGAAATTATCGCGTGGGCCATACAAGTTGGTGGGCATTGCTGAAATCCAACGGCGGCCGTATTGCGTGCGAAACGCTTCAATGTAATAAATGCCAGCGATTTTCGCCATGGCGTACGCCTGGTTGGTGGGTTCGAGTGGTCCGGTCATTAATGAAGATTCACGAATCGGTTGTGTTGCATGTCGCGGGTAAATGCACGAAGACCCGAGAAACAAAAACCGTTCAACATTGGCGGCATGTGCAGCATCCATGACGTTTGTTTGGATCAACATATTATCTTTGAGGAAGTCAACGGGATAGGTGGAGTTGGCCATGATCCCGCCAACGCGTGCGGCAGCATCGATAACAACATCAGGTTGAGCTTCATTGATGGCATCAAGTGTTGCGTCGCGGTCACGCAGATCAAGTTCCCCAGAACTCCACCCGATGATTTCGCCAGCACCTGCGGCCTCGAGGGCGCGCACCAAGGCCGAACCGACCAAGCCGCGGTGTCCCGCTACATAAACCTTTGTATTTGACCAGTCGATGTCCGCCATTAAACAATCTTCCCACATGGAGCATGGTTAGTCTGTTGCTGACTGAACATCCGTGTAATCAAAGTCGGAACCCTTGTACAGCAGAGCATCCTGGTGCTCCATTGCAAGTGCGTAGGAAAAACAATCACCGAAATTCAATGCAGCACGATGCCCACTTCCCTTGCCGTACTTCTGGTACGCGGCGCGGGCGCGAACAGCTTGGGCCACATCCACCGGAACGATCTCCACGTTGAGTCCGTGAATGAAGGCGTCCAAGCCACCAGGTCGTCGGCTATCCAAGACAGCGGCCGCCTCCACATATGTTGCCGCGCTCATTTTGGGTGACTCGGCGAATTCCATAACGTCTGCGAATGCGTATGCATCCGGTTCACCGAGACAGATTGCCGCGACAACCGAGGAGTCGATAATCACCGTGGTAGACCAGTTTCGGGGTCGTATAACTCATCGAAGACGGATGAACCCTCCCGTGAACCCGAGTCAACGCGAGCCGACTCGGACATTAATCCCGAGTCAACGCGAGCCGACTCGATTAACCCCGCCAGGACTTGGCGTCGCAGTTGCCGCCGCCGACCATGTTCATCCAGGGCGGCCCTGAGGGCGCGGGTGACGGCATCTGTCATAGATGTGTGCTCAAGCTCGGCCAATTGCTTGGCCAAGTTATGGGCTTCGGGGTCTTTGATATTAAGCACGCATTGATTCTACCTATCTCAGTAAATTTGTCTACCTTTTATCCACAGACTTTCAACGATGAACCTGGAACCAGATCAGCCCTCCCGATACGGTTAAACAATGCGCGTAGTCACCGTGGAGAAACTTGAATCAATCCTTGCTCAGGTCGGCCCGAATCCGCGGGTAGTGGCATCAGGAAACTTCGCATCGCCGCGCACCTTGCTCGCCGCGGTCGATGCAGCACTGCCCGAGTTTCGACTCAACATGCTGTACGCCCAACCTGGAATCCCGGACCGCCCGGGCGTGACTTATGAAACAGCGTTCGTGGGACCTGGCATGCGCTATCACGAACGCCTCACATACATTCCTGCGCGACTGAGTTTGGTGCCGGAAATCTTTCGCGACCACTACCGGCCAGATGTTGTGCTGCTAAATACATCCGAGCAGCGACACGACACGGTGAGTTTGGGCCTGGAAGTAAATGTGTTGCCATCTGCAATTGAAGCTGCGCGAGGACATGGTGGGTTAGTGATTGCGCAGGCAAATAAGCACATGCCATACACGTATGGCGATGCCCAGATTTATACCGATGAAATTGATTATTTGATCGAAGTAGATGAACCAATTACCGAACACAACCCCGGCGCCACTGATGACATCAGTTCCGCAATCGGCGACCGCATTGCAGCTCGGGTGAGTAACGGCGCAACATTGCAAATGGGAATTGGTGGTGTTCCGGATGCTGTCCTTGCGAGTTTGAGAAATCGAAAGGACTTACGGGTATGGACGGAAATGTTCAGCGATGGTGTGCTGAATTTGCATAAAGCAGGTGCATTGGATTCCGACCGACCGATCACTGCATCATTTATTTTCGGGTCACGTGAGTTATACGACTGGGTGCATTTGAATACAAATGTGCGCATGATGCGCACGGAGTACACGAACAATCCTGGTCGAATTGAAAAACAGGCACTCATGACAAGTGTCAATGGTGCATTGCAGGTGGATCTTCTCGATCAAGCAAATGCCAGTCGCATTAAGGGTCGAATTTACTCAGGATTCGGTGGGCAAACCGATTTCATTGTGGGTGCCTTGCATTCACGTGGTGGCCAGTCATTCATTGCCCTGCCCTCATGGCATGCAAAAGCGAATGTGTCCACGATCATTCCTTTGTTGACCACCCCGGTCACGAGTTTCCAACATAGTGCGGTTGCCACGGAGAATGGAATCGCCGATGCCTTTGGCCACAGTCAGGCACAGCAGGCACGGAACATCATTAAGTATGCAGCGCACCCGAGTGTTCGCGATGATTTAACACAAGCAGCAATAGAAATGAACCTCTTCTCTGATTAATTAATCTTTGCCGACTAGAGTTCATGTGTGTTCAACTTCGGACCCAAGACTCCGTTACCGCCAAGTAAGTTGCCTCCAAGTAAGTACCGCATGGGCGGCAAGCATTTCAAAAACGATAAAGCGTTCATTCGCACTTCAGTGAAGGACGCCAAACGTCTGGAGAAGTACTGCGGGTTGAACACCGACTCAGCTGTACTCGACTGGGGATGCGGTGCTGGTCGGCTGGCCATCGGGATCAAAGAACACCTCACCACCGTCCGGGATTACCACGGTGTAGATGTGCAACGTGAGTTGATCGACTGGTGTCAGGAGAATCTTGCCGGGCCAGGGTTTCGGTTCACATTCGTGGACGTGAGCAATGAGCGCTACAACCCGGATGGTTCACCTGAGCGCACCCTAAGCGCTGAGCCACACAGTGTCGACGTGTTTTACGCCTACTCGGTGTTCTCCCACATGAATGCTGCCGACACCGCGGGTTACCTCGACCTTCTCGGCCAAACATTGACCCCGACCGGCAAAGCATTTGTTACCTGCTTCGTGGAAGAAGATGTCCCCGATTGGGAGGAAAATCCTGCCGGGTATGGACCACTGGAGTGGAAGGGGCGCTTGCACTGCACGCGGTTCTCCCGCCAATATTTTGAATCACTGGTGAACGCAGCGGGTCTTGCGGTGGACCGATTCGAATACGGCCAGGAAACTGATGGCCAAAGTTTGTATATTTTGCGGCGCCGCTAAAGGAATTTTCGGTCTTTATGGGTTAGGTTCGAGCGTATTACTGACCCGACTTCCCCTTCCCGAAAGGCACCTTTCATGCGTCGAACCCTGATTTCCACCTTGGCCGCGGCAGCTGTTGTTGCTACCTCGTTGGCTGCTGTGCCCGCCGCTCAGGCAGATTCCGGTGGCCCCATTCCGGAACCACTCTTCGGCATGCACGTACCCACAATCGCTAATGGCACCGACCCGGGCGTGACCTACGGCTCGATCCGCCTCTGGGATTCGGGTGTCACGTGGGGTCAGGTAGAGCAGAAGAAGGGTTCCTACTGGTGGAACGGACTCGATTCCGCCATCGCTAACGCGAATGAGCAAAAGGTGTCCACTCTTTATGTTCTGGGTGGTACACCCACATGGGCGGCAACCAATAAGAACCAAGGCACCTACCCCAATCGAGGCGCAGCATCTGTTCCCAAAATGAAGGACTGGAAGAACTGGGTGCGCGCGGTCACCAAGCGTTATGCCGCCAGCATTGACTCCTATCAAATCTGGAATGAAGCGGACCTGACCAACTTCTGGGCGGGCACACCGAAACAAATGGCCAACCTGACCAAGGCTGCCGCCAAGATCATTCGCCAGAACGATCCCTCCGCCACAATCGTGTCCGCGAGCAGCACCGTTCGCTTGAAGAGTTCCTATAACCGGTTCTTCCCCGCGTACCTCAAGGCATTGAAGAAGGCCAACTGGCCGGTCGATGTCATTGCCGCGCACACATACCCGGCCGGAAATGGTGACCCCGCAGACCGCGTGAGTTACATTGAACAGGTCAAGAACGACATGAGAAAAGCCAAGGTCCCGGCGAATAAGCCACTGTGGGACACCGAAGTGAATTACGGAATCCCCGGCCCAGGTTCCATTAAGGGTCAATCCATTGGCGGATCACAGGCAGCCGCCTGGGTTGCACAGACCTACCTGGACAACCTTCGTTTGGGTGTGGCACGTAGCTACTGGTACTTCTGGTCACCCGCGACCAATCGCATTGGCATTACCCTTCAAAATGGAACACCCGGTGCACAGGGCTACCAGACGGTGAATAACTGGCTGGCTGGCTCCTATTACTCCTGCACCGATGGAACTGGAACCACCCCGAACACCTGCCAGTTGGGCGATAACAACAACCCGCAGGTCATCGCGTGGGCTACAACAGGCACTGCCACGTACACTGTCCCAGCAGGAGCGAGTGTCCAATGCGATGCTCTCAATAACTGCCAAGCAGTTGCCCCAGGATCACGAGTTCAGATTGGAAGCATGCCTTTATGGTTCGGAACACCGGCAGGTCAAGCCGCAAGTCAGTCGTAGGTCTCGTTGCAGCGGTGAGCGCCGCAGCAATGGTGCTCACCGCATGCAATAGCGCGGCAACCGACTCGACGCCGACAGAGTCTTCCACCGAAACAGCAAGCGCCGTCGACCCCAATGGCGTACCGGCCACCATGGTCGGCATGCATATTGAAGGTGTCGAGGGTGGCTACTGGGCGTCTGCACCATTTGGTGCACTGCGCCTGTGGGATAACGGAACCGCGTGGTCGCAGATTGAACTGGCCAAGGGTGAGTTCAAGTGGGACA
>CAZVLV010000012.1:0-12760 GCA_964628015.1 uncultured Aquiluna sp.
TCCAAGGTCATAGCGCAATGAATCAAGGAACTCACTGGGGTCGGTGGTTTCCTTCTGCCAATCCATTAATTGCCTCAACCAAGCAAAATCATCCATTTTGATGTCTGAACCCTGCTTGTATCGCCAATGGGCGGCCACTCCATATTCGGAGGCGCGGTGCATTTCATGGGTCCGTATCTGCACCTCGACTGGCTTACCGTCAGGTCCAATCACGGTCGTGTGAAGTGACTGGTACATATTAAATTTCGGCATGGCAATGAAATCCTTGAAACGTCCCGGGACAGGGCTCCATTTTGCGTGAATAGTGCCGAGTGCTGCATAACAGTCGCGAATATCGTCGACAAGTATGCGAACGCCAATCAGGTCATATATATCAGTAAAATCTCTACCCCGAACAATCATTTTTTGATAAATCGAATAGTAATGTTTTGGGCGACCCGTCACCTGAGCCTTTATTTTGCTCTTACGAAGGTCCTCATTCAATTGATCGAGAATCACATTGAGATTTCTCTCCCGAGACGGGGCACGTTGCTCCACCAGTCGGTCAATTTCCTCGAACATTTTCGGATGTAATGTCCCAAAAGATAAATCTTCCAGTTCCCATTTGATCGCATTCATGCCAAGCCTGTGCGCAAGTGGAGCATAGATTTCAAGTGTTTCGCGTGCTTTCTTGTCCTGTTTCGCATCGGGCAAATGCCTCAGTGTGCGCATGTTATGCAAACGATCAGCTAGCTTGATCATGAGCACACGTATGTCACGGGCCATGGCTACCACCATTTTTCGCACTGTCTCAGCAGCCGTTGCTTCGCCGTAAGTGACTTTGTCTAGTTTTGTCACACCATCGACAAGTAATGCAATTTCATCGCCAAAATCTTCTCTGAGTGCATCAAGTGAGTACCCGCAATCTTCAACGGTGTCGTGCAGTAGAGCTGCCGCGAGAGTGGATGACGTCATGCCCAGTTCGGCAAGAATCTCGGCAACTGCGACCGGGTGCGTGATATACGACTCCCCTGAACGACGCTTCTGCTCTCGATGCATGTACCGGGCGGTTTCATAGGCACGCTCAACAACTTTGGTGTCTGATTTCGGGTGATACTTGCGAAGAGTTCTGAGTAGGGGTTCGATTTCTGAGTTGCCTGACCGGGCAGTAAATCGACCGAGCCTTGAACGCAACCCTGAATCTGAAGGAAGTGTGGATTCATTTACGGGCGTGACAAGATCCTCAGACACCTTGTCACCTCCCCACTCGTTCACATCAAGAAGAAAGCACTAACTCTGCAACCAATTCTACTTTCATTATCCCTTTTTACGCTTTGATCGGGGTTGCTTGCGCGGTTGATTGCGCTCAACAACCGCAGTCTCGCTCACTAGCATGACATCGATGGAGTCTGGGTCGACCGCAGCCACCTCAAGGGCACCCGACTCAGCAGCCTTTTTTGCCACCTGGATCCTGCGGGATTTCACACGAGTGGCCAATGACTTCATTTCAGGGGTTGCTGATTTCAATTGAGCGAGAACAGGTGTGGCGAGGAAAATTGATGAATAAGTTCCCACCACCATGCCGATACCCAAGGCCACAGCTAGGTCAAGCAACGTACCTGCGCCCAAGATGTACGCACCAACAAAAATAATGGCGACAATTGGTAACAATGCAACTATGGACGTGTTTATCGAGCGAACGACCGTCTGATTCACCGCCAGATTTGCGGCCTCGTCATAGGTCAAGATCGATTGACCCGTAATCCCTCGAGTGTTTTCCTTGACTTTGTCAAAGACAACCACAGTGTCATATAAGGAATAGCCAAGAATGGTCAAGAAGCCAATAACCGTGGCTGGGGTAACTTCTAGTCCCGTCAATGAGTAGATACCGATCGTAATGATCATGTCGTGGGCCAACGCGATCATTGCAGCAACAGCCATACGCCATTCAAAATAGATCGTCATGAACAGCGTCACCAAAATGAGGAAGACACCGAGCCCCTGAAGGGCTTTCTTTGAGATCTCTGCGCCCCAGGTGGGACCAACTACTTGGAATTTGATTTGGTCAGGTGTCGTTCCACAGGCTTCGGATAGTACCGCTGCCAATTCCTCGGATTCATCCGGAGTAAGCGTCTCTGTCTGGACACGGATGATTCCCGTACCCGATTCCGTCACGATTGTTTGCGCTCCAGTGAGCGCTTCTGATGTATTGCGTGCCTCAGCCACCGAGCATGTGGCATTAGGAATTGTGTAGTCAGCACCACCCTTGAACTCAATTCCGAGATTGAGGCCTTTGAACACAAGGCCACCGATACTGATCAGCAGCAACAAAGCACTCAGGGCATACCAAAATTTTTTCCTCGCGATGAAGTTATAGGAGATATCTCCACGATAAAGGCGTTGCCCGATTGACCCCATCTTGCTCATGTAAGCGCCTCTCTACGTTTACGTCTAGATTGGCCAGCCATGGCATCGGCCACACTAATTCCACCCAAACGTTCTGGATCAAGGCCTGTCCAGCGAGATCCACGCTGCATGAACTTTGATCTGCCTAGGAGCACAACGACCGGATGCGTGAACCAGAAAGCGATCATGATATCCATGAGAGTTGTGAGGCCGAGAACCAACGCAAAGCCTCGAACACTTCCGACCGACAGCAAATAAAGAACTACCGCGATCAGGAGGGAAATAAAGTCTGCTGCGAGCAAGGTGCGACGCGCCCTAATCCACCCTGAGTCGCAGGCCTGACGCAATGACTTACCATCGCGTATTTCATCGCGTATTCGCTCGAAGTACACAATAAAGGAGTCGGCGGTAACACCGATTGCAATCACGGCACCCGCAACGCCAGCAAGACTAAGTGTCAGGCCCACGGTTTTGCTGAGAACAATAAATACGAAATAGGTCATTGCCCCTGCAACAATCAGGCTGACTGCCGCGACAATGCCGAGAACTCGGTAATAGAACAACAAGTACATGGTCACCAAAATGAGACCGATTCCACCGGCGATTAACCCCGCCTCAAGCTGATCTCGACCTACGGTAGGTGAGATGGTCGTAATGTCTACGGGTTCTAGGGTCACAGGCAATGCGCCATAGCGCAAAACATTGGCAAGATCACGGGCTTCCTGTGCTGTGAAATCTCCCTCAATGGAAGCCTGACCGCCAAGAATGGCTTCGTTAAATCGGGGCGCGGAAACCACCACTCCGTCGAGGACAATGGCAAATGCGTTACATGGGCTCTGGCCTGCACCACACTCAGGTAATGCACTCAGTTCTGTGGATGCACTCGCCAAAGCCGATGCACCTTCTGAGTCGAATTCCAGATTAACGACCCAACCCACTCCACCTTGTGGGAGTTCAGCAGTTGCATTCACAACATTAGTGCCCTGGATAAAGGCGGGCTGTAGTGAATATTTCACCGCGCCCGTCTGCTCACAGGTACCCAGCCACAGTTCAGGATTGTCTGGAGTACCGCCCGAAAAATTCACTGGCTCCAGGCAGTTGAGAGCATTCACTTCAGCTTCAAACTCAGGGGTGTTACTAGACGCTTGCACTAACTCAGGGGTAGCTTCACCAGATTCTGAATCGGTGGGCTCTCCGGATTCCGCGGCAGGTGCAGTTGAATCCCCTGGTGCCAAGTCACCACCTGTCGACGCAACCGGATTAGGCGCAAGAAGGTTCCACACCGGGCGGAAATTCAGTAGGGCTGTCTGTTGCACCAACTCCACGAGGCGTTCTTGGTTTTCACCAGGGACCGACACCACAATGGCTGCGTCATTACCGGAACCTGCGGTGGTGACCTCAGACTCAACAACTCCGAGACTGTCAACGCGGGCCCTCAAGATTTCCACGGTCTGAGCTAGTTGATCGTCGGTTATCTCTGCACCTTCGACAACGGGTGTCGGGATCAAAATGATCTGGGTTCCGCCTTGAAGATCAAGTCCTAGTTTCACGGATGAATCGGTACCAGGGAAAAATGCCCACACGCTGAAACCGACGAGCACCACAAGAAGAGCCGACAGCAGGCGCCAAGGCCTGGTTTTCACCGGTGTAGCCACGAAACTCCTCCGAGGTTGAACTGCAGATCAGCAGCACGAAAATTCGACAAATTTATTGTGTGGGCACTGAAATCTACTCAGTGCGCTCGATCTCTTCAATGACCGGGGGCGTAATGACCTTAGCCACAGCTGCTGGCAAAATTCGTATGACGGTTCCCGGACTAATCTCTAGCAACAACTCCTCTTCAGATGCACTTCGAACCGTGCCGAAAATTCCTGCGGTCGTCATGACCTCGGTGCCCGCCGTGACGCTCGCCACCAGAGCAGCCTGAGCTTTCTGGCGATTTTTCTGTGGGCGGATCAAAAGAAAGTAGAAAGCAACCACGAGGAGTAACAGTGGTGCGAGGCCAAGTAGATCCATGGGAATCCTTCATGTGCGGGGGCGCGAGCCCTATTCGTGAACCGTAAGCGTAACGATAACCCGCGACGCTACAGGTCCAGCATCTCCTGTGCCGTTTGTGGCACAGGAAGGCCCAAATGTCGCCAGGCTGCTGGCGTTGCGACCCTGCCGCGCGGGGTCCTCGTCAGCAGCCCCAAACGGACGAGAAAAGGTTCGGAGACCGATTCAATCGTTTCGGGCTCCTCAGCTACAGCAACAGCCAACGTTGACAGCCCTACTGGGCCACCATTGAACCTCTCGATAATTGCCACGAGCACCGCTCTATCAATGCGGTCAAGCCCGAGATGATCGACTTCGTACAACTCGAGAGCTGATTTGGCTGAGGCTAGGTCAACAACACCCGATCCATGTACCTGCGCCCAATCTCGAACCCGTCGGAGCAGCCGGTTTGCGATTCGCGGGGTTCCGCGGCACCTCCCGGCCAACTCTGCCGCTCCACCGGTGGTGAGTTGAACCCCCAACAAATCAGCACTGCGAGTGACGATTACTTCGAGATCAGCAGTTTCATAAAAATCTAGATGAGCGGTGAACCCGAAACGGTCGCGCAATGGAGAGGGTAATAATCCTGCGCGTGTGGTGGCCCCTACTAGTGTGAATGGTTCAATATCGAGGGGAATCGCTGTTGCACCAGGACCCTTCCCCACAATGACATCGACTCGGAAATCTTCCATGGCCAGATACAGCATTTCTTCTGCAGCACGGGCCGTACGGTGTATCTCATCCAGAAATAGGACTTCTCCTGGCTGCAGGCTGGACAACACGGCGGCGACATCGCCGGCATGCTGCAATGCTGGCCCAGATGTCATGCGCACGGGCGCACCGAGTTCTGCAGCAATGATCGTGGCCAATGTAGTTTTGCCTAAACCTGGCGGCCCGCTCAGCAACACGTGATCAGCTACGCCTTGTCGTCTATTTGCGGCCTCAAGAACGAGACCTAATTGCGACTTCACCCTGTCCTGCCCAATGAATTCAGCCAGAGTTTTTGGCCTGAGCGCACCCTCCACCGCAGAGTCTTCAGGGAACGCCTGATCGAATACCACAGAATCACTCATGAACGATCCAAGGAGCGAAGGGCCTCTTTAAGTAGCGTGCTGATGTCGGGAGGGTCTGCCGCCACCAGCGCAGGAAATCCTTCAGCAACACGATCCATTGCTTGGTCGGCCTCCCGGGAATTCCACCCGAGGGAAGACAGAGCTGAACCCACTGCCGCGCGCCACGAACCGGACAAGGTTTGCGAAACAGCGGTACCACCGGAACCAACAATTCCAATTTTGTCTTTCAATTCAAGAACCATGCGTGAGGCGCCCTTGGCCCCAATACCCGAGATCTTTTTGAGCGCGGCGGTGTCTTCCTGAGCAATAGCATTTCGTAACTCCTGTGGGGACAGGGTGGCAACGACCCCTAGAGCAATACGGGGACCAATGCCACTCACGGTCTGAACCATGTCAAAGAGCACGACTTCTTCTTCAGTTTCGAATCCATAAAGGGTCCACGAGTCTTCGCGCACCACAAGTGATGTGTGCAGCAGAACATGGTCGCCGATGCGTGACCCAAGTGCCGTTACCGGGGTGCAGTTCACTTTCATGCCTTCAGATCCTGTATCCACGACAAGGTGATCCGATCCAATCTTCCAGACCTCCCCACGAACGAAAGAGATCATGGCTGAGATCCAAGGGCTTGGGCAATACGGCGCTGGGCACTCCCCCGCCATGCCTGAGTGATGGCAATGGCAAGCGCATCTGCAGCGTCTGCGGGCTTGGGTGGGGCATCAAGTCGAGCAATTCGCGTCACCATGGCGGTCACCTGAGCCTTGTCCGACCGGCCATTGCCTGTGACCGCCGCTTTGACCTCGGTAGGTGTATGCATTGCCACTCCGATACCGCGCTGCCCCGCTAAGAGCAGCCCGATTCCTGCCGCTTGAGCGGTCGCCATTGCTGAACGCACATTGTGCTGACTAAAGACTCTTTCAATTGCAATGAATTCTGGTTCAAATCGATTAATAAGCTCGTCCAATTGGGAGTGCAATGTTGCGAGGCGATCGGAAAGCTCAGCCTGATTACTTGTGGTGATCACACCAATAAATAGCGCCTCAACGTTCCGACCGGGAAGCCCTTCGATGACCGCGACCCCGCAACGAGTTAACCCAGGATCAATGCCCATGACGCGCATACTCACCCAACTTCCCACATCGCAATGAAGTCACTACTTACTTGAGGTGCCATACCTCGATGACTAGAGGGTATCGGGAAGGACTGTCACTGCATGGAATCCCGCGCGCAGGTCATGCATCAATTCGGAATGATCTTTGACGGCGCGGTCATCTGAACTCACCCCAATGAAGGCATGTCCATCGTAGGTGACCATGGTGACATTCACCGCCGCTCCGATTGTTGCCACCAGAGGATAGGCAGCGATCATGCGCGCACCTGCAAGGAAAATAGGAATCGGAGGTCCAGGGACGTTACTTGTGGTGATATCCGAAGCACGTGCTGCGTGAGCCAACATGGGCACAGGAACGAACCAACTGACTTCGGCAAGTGGGTCGGCTAAACGCATGGCAGGTTCAGCTCTCCAATGAGCCACGAGTTCATGAGCCTTCTCCATGAGCTGACGGACACCCAACCCTGCAACCGGCATGGGGAATCGTGCAATGGCTACCGCATTTGATGCCTGGGCGGAGCGATCACCTGCATCGCCACGTAATGAGATAGGGACGTTCACTCTAAGGGATTCCGCGCTGCTCCCGTGTCTGAGGTGGTAAGCCTGCATGCCCGACATAACCGCCGCCATAAAGGCATCGTTGACACTCATGCCTTGGGATTTGGCGCTTCTTCGAATTTCCTCAAATGGAAACTCCAATGTGCCAAATGTGTATGTGGTGCCTCGATCAACCAGAAGTGGTGAAAGTGGGCGGTCATAAACGGTTGTCGCTCTCGTCACCGACCCAATAGTCTCAACGGCTTTTTGTACTGTGGTGTCAAAATCTGTGAGCGCCCCTTTGAGGAATCCCAATCCTGTACCCACAAGGCCTTTTGCCGCACCCAAGGCCCGAGAAAAATTATCCTGAGTATTTGCCACGAATATGTCTTGCCAGCTGACGTCTTCGCCTATGGGTGCGGGTGGCGCATCGGGTTCGTCAGGATTCACGTCTGCAGCAAACTCAAATAGGGTCAGCGCAATCATGACAGTTGCCTGGCCGTCTGCGATGGAATGATGCAGTTTCAAAAGAAATGCGGAATGGCCGTCGGGAAGACCCTCGATGAGTGTCGCTTCCCATAAGGGGCGATTGTGATCAAAGTCCGTCAAGCTAATGCGACGGGCATCACGTAGCAGATCCTCCCAGGTGCCGTTCTCGGGCAATCTATATCTGCGCACATGGAAATCGAGATCGAAATCGGGATCAATGCTGAGTCGGGGCGCTGAGAAACCCACAACCCCATAAAGGGGACGCATGCGCAGCTCGGGAACGAATAATGTGAGTCTTTCGAGGCGATACCTCAGCCTGTTCCAATCCGGGCTTTGATCAAGAACAGCCATGGCAACCACGGTGGATCGCATGGTTGGGTCGCCACTTGCCGTTCGGAAGGTCGCAGCGTCCCAACCTCTTAGTTGCTTCCCTGCTGACTCTCCAGACATTACGAGCTCACTTTCTCCATGACCTCATCCGAGACATCGAAGTTGGCATAAACGTTTTGGACATCATCGCTGTCCTCGAGGGTTTCGAGCAAGCGGAACAGTGTCTTTGCTGCATCTTCATCGAGAGGCACGGTCATGCTGGGCATGAATGTGGCCTCGGCGGATTCGTAGTCAATACCGCAAGCCTGAAGTGAAGTTCTCACGGCAACGACATCGCCTGCCTCCGAGACAATCTCGAAGGAATCTCCTAGGTCATTGACTTCTTGTGCACCGGCATCAAGTACCGCGCCGAGGATATCGTCTTCGGTCACAACTCCCTGCTCGCCAGATTTATTGACCAACACCACACCCTTGCGTGTGAATAAATACGACACGCTTCCTGGGTCAGCCATGGAGCCACCGTTACGAGTCATGGCAACTCTTACTTCGGAAGCTGCCCGATTGCGATTATCAGTGAGACACTCCACTAATACGGCTACGCCGTTTGGACCGTAGCCTTCGTACATAATTGTCTGCCAGTCGGCACCACCAGCTTCGGCTCCTGACCCTCGCTTAACGGCCCGTTCAATGTTGTCCATTGGTACAGAACTTTTTCGAGCCTTCTGAATGGCGTCAAAAAGTGTCGGATTTCCGTTGATGTCTCCGCCACCCTGTCGCGCCGCAACTTCAATATTCTTAATCAGCTTTGCGAATAGCTTTCCACGCCGAGCATCAATGACTGCCTTCTTGTGCTTAGTGGTTGCCCATTTGGAGTGGCCGCTCATGACTTCCTCACTTGAGTTGTACTTCTTACTGGCTACGTTTGACGAGATCTACGAACCTCTGATGAACACGCAGATCGTTTGTCAGTTCCGGATGAAAAGCCGTAGCCATCAGGTTTTCCTGTGCAATTCCGACAATTCTACCCGCATGTGTACCGGCACCAATAGTGGAGATCACTTCCACATTGGCTCCATGTGACACGACTAGCGGAGCTCGGATGAACACACCGGAGAACTCCTGGGGGTCCGACTGAAGCAGTACGGGTGCTTCAAAGGATTCACTTTGGCGCCCAAATGCATTGCGCTGAACAACAACATCGATTCCACCAAATGTCTCTTGATCCATGGTGCCGCCTTGGATGTGATCCGCCAGCAGAATCATGCCGGCACAGCTACCCATTACAGGAAAACCAGAGGCAACCAGAGTCTTAATCGGAGTGACCAAGTCATACTGCGTTGCGAGTTTGATAATTGTTGTTGATTCTCCACCAGGGAGCACTAATCCCTGAACCGATTCGAGCTGCTCAACTGACTTCACCGGCACGGCATGGGCACCGCACCGGTTCAATGCATTGAGATGTTCGCGGACTCCCCCTTGAAGGGACAGGACACCGATAGTGGTCACGTTCGCCACTTAGACGGACTTACCAGCCACGATCTTCAAGACGATGATGCACTGGGATGTCCGCGACATTGATGCCGACCATTGCTTCACCCAGTCCACGGCTGACCTTGGCGACAACATCCGGGTTGTCAAAGTGGGTGGTGGCCTGCACAATCGCATGAGCTCGCTGCGCCGGATTTCCCGACTTGAAGATTCCTGAGCCAACAAATACACCGTCGGCTCCAAGTTGCATCATCATGGCTGCATCCGCTGGCGTCGCAATTCCACCTGCTGTAAACAGCACTGTGGGCAAACTACCCGTTCTGGCAACCTCAGCGACCAGTTCATATGGTGCCTGAAGTTCCTTAGCCGCAACAAATAACTCGTCTGTGGGAAGTGATGCAAGTCGCGTGACTTCATCGCGAATCCGACGCATGTGTGTCACGGCATTGGAAACATCGCCGGTCCCTGCTTCACCCTTAGAGCGAATCATCGCCGCACCTTCGGTCAAGCGACGTAATGCTTCACCCAGGTTGGTGGCTCCGCAGACGAAGGGAACCGTGAACTGCCATTTGTCGATGTGGTGCGTGTAATCCGCAGGCGTTAGAACCTCCGATTCATCGATGTAATCGACACCTAAAGACTGCAGCACCTGCGCCTCAGCGAAATGACCAATGCGAGCCTTTGCCATGACCGGAATGCTGACGGCCGCAATGATTCCATCAATCATGTCCGGATCCGACATGCGAGATACGCCACCTTCGGCCCGGATATCGGCGGGAACTCGCTCTAAGGCCATGACCGCAACAGCGCCTGCGTCTTCAGCTATTTTGGCTTGCTCAGGCGTCACTACATCCATGATGACTCCGCCTTTGAGCATCTCAGCCATGCCGCGCTTAACTCGACTGGTACCTGTACTCACTTCGCTGGACATGGGTAACTTCCTCTATCGCTGATCGATTGTGGACGGCACGGCTGCCGGTGGACTCCAATCGTAGGGGAAAAGTCCGATTTTAGCAGCGGTGACCAGTGTGCCAGTGACGTGTGCATGGGCGCGAGTGCGAATATGCCCCTCACCTGCTTCACGCACAGGCACCGCTCCTATAGATCCGGAAGGGCCACGTGGTCATTAATTTCCCGGAATGTGGGCCAAGGAGTTCGGCCAGCCAAATGGAACCAACGAACCGCCCTTTGTTTTCTCAATTGAGTACACGCCCGTACGGCGTCATTGAGAAATCTGCGAGACAACTCCACACGCTGCACCGCCGCGGACAGTTCTGCCAAAATCTCAGGACCACCTTGCTCGGTGAGGACAAATGCACATTCCTCGGGGTCAAGGGCGGCAGACAGCGCTTCTGTGAGTTCAGATTCAGCAATGTCTCGCTCAGGAATCGATTTATCAGAAGAGATCCGTGCAGCATGGGCAGCCTCAGACAACACAATAGATGTTGCTGGATCAAGTAGACCATTAGAGGCAAGCTCTAATGCAATTCCCGACCGACGTAATAGTTGAGCATCTAGACCTGACTCCGCGAGGTCAATTCTTCGATGAAGCCTGTCTAATCGACCGGCAGTCATGCTCAAATACAGCGCAAAGAGAGCGATCAGAAGTAGGGCAAGCCCAGTGATCACAAAGTACGTCACTCTCTCGTACCCCGCTTAGCAAACCGTCCAACGATCTGCCCCCTGAGGTCTTCTGTCACTTTCTCACCCCGCGAATGCACTGATTCATACACTGCGATGACATCATTCACCACCGAGTTCCAATCAAAGTCCATGACGCGAATGTTTGACCTACGAACAAGCTCCCTTCGCGTATCTGGATACTCCAGGAGGTCACATACTTTCTTCGCCAAATCTTGTGCGTCTCCATTAGCGAACAACTCGCCACATTCACCACCCTGGAGCACTCGACTAAAGGCAGGAATATTTGATGCAACCACGGGCGTTCCTGACGCCATTGCCTCAACAAGCACTATTCCGAAGGACTCACCTCCAGTGTGTGGCGCCACATACAAATCAGCCTGATGCAATAAACGCCTTTTCTCTTCATCCGAGACAGCACCGTGAAAGGTAAAGTGTGCGCGAATGTCTGGACTCATGGATTCAATGAATGGGTTCGGGTCTCCTGGACCTGCAATCGCGAATTCGACCGAGGGTATCCGCGCAATGATCTCTTCGGAGGCTTCTATCAACACGCTTAATCCTTTTCTCGGTTCATCAATTCGTCCGAGGAATAGAATGAGAGGTGCGCCAGCAACGCTTACCCCCTCTTGATCTCGAAAGTCAGAGACGCGAACACCATTGGGAATAAGGACGGCATCGCCACCTACGTGTTCTACGAGAGTGGTTCGAGCCGCTTCACTTACTGCAATGCTGCCGCGAATTTTCTCCATTGCTGTTTGAGCAATGTAATAACCCGCATTCAATATGCGGGATCGATCTTGTGATGAATGCCACGTGGCAACAAGCGGACCTTGTGCCGCCCAGCATGCCAGCAATGACAAACTCGGTGCTAGTGGTTCATGTATGTGGACAACATCGAAATTACCTTGACGTATCCAGTTTCGGACTCGCCTGGTTGCCTTGATTCCAAAACTCAATCGCGCAACAGATCCGTTATAAGGAACGGCGGTGGGGGCCCCGCCGTCGGCGACAAACTCCGGCAGAAACTCAGGGTTATCAACTGGAGCGAGCACACTCACAAAGTAACCTCGTTCGCGCAATGTGTTTGCAAGATCCGCTACGTGGCTACGCACGCCACCAGGGACATCCCATGAGTAAGGGCACACTATTCCAATTCGATGGATTACTTGCGGAGCATCGTGCTGACTGATTCCCACAGTTAGTCCACCCAAACCCTTTGCAACATATGCCAATCCTCGGGGTGTTCGGCAATGCCAATTTCAAATGCCTGAGCAATCTGCTGTGTCATGATTCGGATCTGCTCATTCCGATCCGCAACATTCGGCACGTCGATTCTCGGATATACGGTTCCCACAGTCCTATCCATTTCATTGTGCATGGTGACGGGATGGAGGGGTGCCCCAGTCATGATCGAGAGCAATGCAGGGCCAGCAGGGAAAGATGCTTTCCCACCGAAGAAATCAACATGGACACCGGAGTCGGTCAGGTCCCTATCACCCAATAATGCGACAAGGCGTCCTTCTCGCAGTCTCCTTATGAGTGATCGCATGACATGCGGTTCACCGAGAGGCAATACCTCCATACCCAGTGATTCACGATACTGAAGGAACTGATCAAAAAGGTCTTTTGGCTTCAACTGTTCCGCCACGGTTGTCAGTGCCCCGTAACGTTG
>CAZVLV010000012.1:12770-16186 GCA_964628015.1 uncultured Aquiluna sp.
CCCGCGAGATCCCAGTTGGCCATGTGGCCCGGGATCATGACGGCACCTTTTCCTTGGTTCATGGTGGTATCGAGTAGTTCTTTGCCGCGGAGTTCAAATGACTCCGAGATTCGGTGTGGCGTATAGGTAGGCAGTCGAAATGCTTCACACCAGTACCTCATATAACTGCGCATTCCTGAACGAGCTAACTGTTCGAGTTCTTCATCGGTGAGCCACGGTTTCACACGGGCTAAATTCGATTTAAGGCGAGGCACTCCGCCTGTGTTTTGCCACCACATGTAATCCGCCCCAGCCTGAAATGCGGCCCGAGCAGCACGTTCTGGCAAGCGTTTACTCACCGACCATCCAGCGGTGAAGGCCCATGCTGTCGCAGAATCTGTCACTCCTGCGAGCTTTGACGAATTACGAGGCACGATGATTCTTGAGTTGGGACCGAACGTGCACGAACCTTTGAATTACAGTCACGATGCCAAGAACAGCGAGAATCCACACCACGGTCGTGAGAATCCACACGTAGTTGTCTCCAAGGATTCCAGTGACAAGCAACGCAGCACCAATCGCAATGAGTCTTTCAGCCCGTTCAACTATTCCCACATTCGCTGAAGCGCCCACCGCCTCTGCGCGCGCTTTCGAGTAGCTCGTGACCTGTCCCGCGACGAGAGCGACCAGCGCCCCACTCACTAACCACATATTTCCTTGAGTGGCGCCCCAATAGGCAACTGAGCCAAAAATTGCGCCATCGGCAACACGGTCTAAAGATGCATCCAGGAAATTGCCCCATGGACCCTGGGTTCCCAACATGCGGGCCATGGTCCCGTCAAGCAAATCCGCCAAGGCGAAAATTGTGATGCCGATAACTCCCCACACAAACTCACCTCGACCAATAAGGAACATGGCACATGCAACTGCGCCAATTGTCCCAACAACGGTCACTGCGTCAGGTGAGACGTGAATGCGAATGAGTGCACGAGCGGGCGGCTCAATAACAACACTGGCGACCTTGCGAGCCGCTGGATTATTGAGCATAGATTCCTCACCTCACGAGAGAACTGGCCACGAGACCATTAGCGTGGTTGATGCTACCGTCCTCTTATGCAGGAGCAGGCATCCATTGCGATCCTGTCCCCTGATTATGACATGTCCACACTAGTCTCGAGTGTGCTCACAGCACAGAATCCAACACGAATATCTCTCCTACATTCCGAGCAATCTGACAAGTCTTCTCGTGTCACTTCACACGCATACATTCCTGTTGCACCTCTTGATTTCGCTCCCCCCGAAATTGGATCATTTATCGCATGGGGCGCTAACTGCCTTGTTCTGGTTATTGACAGCTCACAGGGAATTGATGCTGCCACGATCAATCTTGCGCAGCAAACGCTCCGCAATCACCCGACTGTCATTGCCATAACGGGTTTGAATCACGATCGCTCGAGTTTTGATGAAACAGTTGCCGTATGCCAACGGGTCTTTGGTGCCGATCGCCACGTTGTCGCGACATCGTTACCCGTTCTCAATAACGAAGAAGAAGTCCAAGGAATTCTTGACCTGCTGACCGAATCAATACAGTGGGTTGGAATCGATGGCCATATTGAAAAGCATGACTTAGAAACTGAACACTACGAATTGATTGAGAATCGATATGACGAACTGCTCAACGCCTTAACCGTGACTACGATTAATGACGATTTCGCACTAAGTGTGCTCAACGGCGATGCTATCGATCCCGAAACCCTCTACGCAGAAGTTGAAACTGCCACAATCCGGTGCGAACTCATTCCCGTCATGCCTCTGTCCGGGCAAGTGGGCTTAGCCGAACTCGCGCATTTGTCTTCACAAGTCGGTGTAGGTACGGCATCTACGTGGACACCTTTTCTGCAAACCCATCCCACCGAAGCAATTGCCACAATCCTTCCCAACGGATTGGTACGTGTGTGGCAAGGGAGCCTTACACCTGGTGAGTATTTAACTGTGTCACCTGAAGGGATAGAAAGTCACGCCACAATCACCATGGTTGGCTCGTCTGCACTACAACCTGGAGGGCAAGTGACTTCTGTAACCATGTCGCCACCTGGCTTACCTGGTGCCACCATCTCACTGCAGATCCCTGGTGACTTGGAATAGTGACCCGGAATAGTGACCTGGACTAACTACTTTGCCAGTTCTCTTCCAACAAGATGCGCGTATCTGAGAGCAATTGGGGCAATACTTTCGTTCCACCGACTATGGGCATGAAGTTTGTGTCCCCACCCCAACGTGGCACCACGTGTTGATGCAAATGATCTGCAATCCCCGCGCCAGAAATCGATCCTTGATTCATTCCTATATTGAATCCTTGAGCTTTTGATACAATTCGCAAGGTTCGCATTGCCTGCTGGGTGAGAGAGGCAATCTCGGCGACTTCCACGGTCGTCAAATCGGTGTAGTTCGCTACATGGCGGTATGGGCAGACCAATAAATGGCCCGAGTTATAGGGATACAGGTTGAGCACTACATATGCGTGCACTCCTCGCACACACACTAAATCGAGTTCCGTGGAGTCACCCGCCTGCACGTCAATTTCTCGAGTTGCGGGAGAGATACAAAATGGACACACCTTCTCCGCACCAGTTTCACCGCGGAGATACTGCAATCTGTGCGGCGTGTACAGCCTGTCCCATGCGTCCGACATGAATTACACCTGAATTCGTTCAGCAATTGCGCTGACGATTTCCTCAATGGCTTCATCAACCGGAACTCCGTTTTTCTGCGTTCCATCGCGATATCTAAAGGACACAGCACCGGATGCAAGATCATCATCGCCTGCAATCAGCATGAAGGGCACTTTGTTCTTCTGTGCACTTCGAATCTTCTTTTGCATTCGGTCATCAGAGGTGTCCACCTCAACTCGAACTCCGCGTGATTGCAGTTTCTTTGCAACGTCTGCCAGATAATCATTGTGTGACTCTGAAATAGGAATTCCGATCACCTGCACCGGCGCAAGCCAGGGTGGGAAGGCACCTGCGTAGTGCTCAAGAAGTACTGCGAAAAATCTTTCAATCGATCCGAAGAGGGCTCGATGCACCATGATCGGTCTTTGCCTCGTGCCATCAGAGGCTTGATATTCCAAATCGAATCGTTGTGGTAGCTGAAAGTCAACCTGGATAGTGGACATTTGCCAGGTACGCCCAATGGCGTCCTTTGCTTGCACAGAAATCTTAGGACCATAAAAGGCAGCACCGCCTTCGTCAAGAACCAGCTCCAACCCTTGGCTCTCGGCAGACTTTCGCAAAATTTCGGTAGCTTCTTCCCACTCAGCATCGGTTCCCACAAACTTTTCAGGATTCTTCGTTGACAACTCCAGGTAGAAGTCTGTGAGTCCGTAATCACGAAGAAGTCCAAGCACGAAATCCAAGAGTGAATTGAGTTCAGTTGGA
>CAZVLV010000013.1:0-15482 GCA_964628015.1 uncultured Aquiluna sp.
ATTCATAGACAAGGGCGTATCTGCCTCAAAGGGAGTACCCATGGAAGCAGGGTACTGCGGGGGAAACCCTCGGTGATAAAGATCAATATGCGCCTATGCTCGAAAGGAATTTTCGGGTTAGAGTGGCATCACGAACGGTAGTTAATTTCGGTTAGCAGGATTCAGGTCTAAGGAGGTGGCGCATGCTCTGGTTGTGGGGGGTGATTGCAGCCGTTGCCTTAGGTGTGGAGATGTTAACGGGTACGTTGTATTTCGCCCTCGTGTCCGTGGGTGCTCTTGCCGGTTTAGGCGTGGGTGCGATTGGGGCTCCCCCGCTGGTACAGGCTCTGACAATGGGCGGTGTCACGGTCGCGGGCATCCTTGTCGTTCGACCTTTTGCCAAACGTCACTTCGCTCGGTTACCGCTTCCCACTCGAACGGGAGTAGATGCACTTCCTGGAGCTGAAGGAGTGGCACTCACTGGAATTACTACGGAGTCAGGCCAGATACGACTTAAAGGTGAAATCTGGAGTGCGCGACTCGATCCCGATCTCACCAGCGAGCCAGTCTCACACAACACGCGCGTTTCGGTCTCCCGCATTGACGGCGCAACCGCACTTGTTTTCCCCATTGATTAATCGAATAGAAGGAGTAGCAATGGATCTCATCGGGCTCGTAATTGGAATTGTTATTGGGCTGGGAGTTCTGCTGTTACTGCTCTCGCGCACTGTGGTGATTGTGAATCAGGCAAGCACCGCAATCGTGGAGCGTCTTGGTCGTTATCAGCGCACACTCAACCCGGGTTTGACAATCTTGATCCCATTCATTGATCGGATACGTGATCGTGTGGACATGCGTGAGCAGGTGGCGTCTTTCCCACCCCAACCAGTGATCACCGAAGATAATCTTGTCGTTTCAATTGACACGGTTGTGTATTTTCAGGTGACCGACCCCAAGTCGGCAACTTATGAAATCTCAAGTTTCATTTTGGGTATCGAGCAATTAACAGTCACTACCTTGCGAAACGTCATTGGATCCATGGATCTTGAAGCGACCTTAACTTCACGTGATTCGATCAATGGCCAACTTCGAGGAGTACTCGATGAAGCAACTGGTAGGTGGGGGATCAGAGTCAATCGTGTGGAACTCAAAGCTATTGACCCACCTCACTCCGTCCAAGAGTCCATGGAGAAGCAACTCAAAGCGGAACGTGAACGCCGGGCAGCGATTCTGACGGCAGAAGGTGCCAAGCAAAGTGCCATTTTGTTGGCAGAAGGTGAAAAACAAAGTGCGATTTTGACTGCGGAGGGTTTTGCTCAGTCCGAGGTTGTGCGAGCAGAGGCTGAGGCTCGGGCTCAGGTTATTCGCTCCGAGGGTGAGGCTGCTGCACTTGAGAAGGTGTACTCGGCCATTCACGAAGCCAATCCCACTGCAGCAGCACTTGCTCACCGGTACCTAGAAACTCTCCCAGGAATAGCTCAGGGCGATGCGAACAAAGTGTGGGTTATTCCCAGTGAATTAACCGGAGCCATGGAAACCCTCAAGAAGGGATTCAGCAAAGAGTAATTAGCGGCTCATCAGGAATGCGACAAAAACTCCAATGACCGCTACAAGAATGACAATGTTCGCAACACGCCGCCATGGAGGCTGAGGTGCTCGCTGGCTTTCAATTTGCGACAGGGCATCGTTGTGGCTGATCGCGTTGTCCATCATGTTCTTTGCTTGCTCAAACATGTGGGGCCTCCTCGACGGTTGTGACGTAAGCATAGATCGGAACTCATGCGAAACTGTTCGGCAGGGGTTAGGGAAAAGGGTTTGTGCGTTTAGGGGGTAGGCGCATTTGGTTGTTTGCTTTCTTTGCGTGTTGCGAAAGAGAATCCTGCAAGTCCGAATACGACAGCACCGGAGCCAATACCAATCAACATGACATCGTTTGGATCAGAAGCATCGACAAGTTCACCTAAGAAAACCACTGCAATAATGGCGACAACCACTCCAATCAACTTAGCCTTCAAGTCATCCAGGGAGTTAATTTCGAGCCATGGTGGAAGTTTTACATTGGAATCCACAAATAATTCATAGAGTCCATAGCCAATCACGAGTAGGACTGTGGCGAGAAGCAGAGTGTCCACTGCAGTGAGGATCGTGACAACAGTTTCCTTCAGAGGCACTGTTGTATCAAAGAGCTTAAGTATCGATCTGAGAATCTCCCAAGTTCCAATGACCATCAAAGTGAAAGATCCAAGGATTGACCCTATTGCAGGAATTGCTACGACAAATCGTGACAACTCAATGAATCGGCGCATGGCGTGAGGATATCCACTTCTGGATCAATGTGACGGATTATTGATTCACGAGTAGTTTGAATAATGAGGAACTCCCAAGGAGAATGGGGATGTGGTCAATCGATTAGGGCACTCGTCAAGTCCGTATCTCCTTCAGCACGCGGACAATCCGGTTGACTGGTGGGAGTGGAGTCCTGAGGCATTCGAAGAAGCTCGCAAGCGGAATGTCCCAATTTTTCTCAGCATCGGCTACTCCGCGTGCCACTGGTGCCATGTCATGGCTCACGAATCATTTGAGAATCAAGAGATCGCTGATTACTTGAATGCACATTTCGTCAGTATCAAAGTAGACCGTGAGGAAAGGCCGGATATTGATGCCATTTATATGGAAGCAACTATCGCGCTGACCGGGCATGGCGGATGGCCCATGTCCGTTTTCATGGATGCCGACGGTAAACCTTTTTATGCAGGAACGTACTTTCCTCCGCAACCGCGACATGGGTCTCCGAGTTTTGGCCAGTTGCTTGTGTCAATTTCCGAAACGTGGAAACAGAGTCAACAGGAAGTCCAGACCGCAGGACAGCGAATCATTGACGCGCTGAATCGCCGGAAAATCTCTCCAACCGTTGCGGATATTTCTGATCTCACGCTAGACGAAATACGGCTGCTACTTCGTGAAAGTGTTCAAGCTCTCGAGGAGGCCTTTGATTCACGCTTCGGCGGATTTGGTGGGGCACCGAAATTTCCACCATCCATGGTTCTTGAGTTTCTGCTTCGCATGGCTCTCGACCCAGAAGTCGGTAAAGAGGCCCTGCATATGGCGAGTAAGACTCTGGATGCCATGGCTCGTGGTGGAATTTATGATCAACTGCGAGGTGGATTTGCTCGTTACAGTGTCGATGCCCAATGGGTTGTACCTCACTTCGAGAAAATGCTGTATGACAATGCGCTACTCATTCGGGTGTATGCCCATTGGTGGAGACTCACAGGCAATCCTTTGGCACAGCGTGTAGTTGCGGAGAGCATCCAATTTCTGCAGTCTGAACTCAAGACCGATCACGGTGTATTCGCGTCGGCACTCGATGCCGATAGCGAAGGTGAAGAAGGCAAATTTTATGCATGGACGCCCGCTCAGATCACGGAAGTTGTTCCTCCGGGCACGTATAATGACGTCACCAAGCTTCTTTCGATAACGGACGAAGGAACCTTTGAACATGGTTCTTCCACGCTTCAGTTACTCCACGACCCCGAGGACTGGGATGACTGGCTGGAAGTGAGAGACCTGTTGGCCACTGCTCAGAATGCGCGAGTGCGTCCAGGTCGAGACGACAAAGTGATTGCAGCGTGGAATGGTCTTGTCATTGCGGCGTTGGCTGAGGCTGGTGCAATTTTCATGCAACAGGAGTGGATTGACTCCGCTAAGGAAGCCGCCGAACACCTGTTGTCTACGCATATCGTGAACTCCCCACGTGATAGTCGCTCTGTTGCACTGGTGCGCACGTCATTGAATGGAACAGCCGGCCGTCATGCAGGGGTTCTTGATGACTACGCCAATATTGCAGAAGGCCTGATTTCCCTTTATAACGTAACCGGAGAAGATCGCTGGCTTGAACAAGCACGTGTGGTTGCTCACTCAGCAGTGACCTACTTCTCCGACGACAGCGGTGGTTTCTATGACACAGCCAATGACGCTGAACAGCTCGTTCGGCGCCCGCGTGACTTCTCGGACAATGCCGAACCCTCGGGTTGGTTCGCCTTGGCGAATGTTCTGGTCAGGTTAAGCGCCCATCAGGATCCCCAGGGACACACGTTGCGAATAAGGGCCGAAGAAGCACTAGGTATTCTCCCCGCGGTGGCCAGCAGTGCGCCTCGGGCGGTGGGTTGGGGATTGGTCGCCTTGTGGGCTCTGGTGGAAGGCCCTTATGAAGTCACGGTGTCGGGGCAACAAAGTCAGGAATTTGCCGATATGGCCCTTCGATCTCCTTGTGCAGTAGAGGTCAGCTGGGATGGCTCTTTGCCAGCGGGGGCACAGGTGTGCAGGGGAAATGTTTGTGAGTTGCCTACGAATGACCCCCACATTCTTGGTGAGTACCTTCGGGTGCGCCAGATGTGACCGACACGGAGGTTGACGGGCACGGATTTTGACCCAACCTGGCTCCATTTGTGTCACCGAGGAGTAATCTCAGATACGCGCTGGCCAGCCCCCATCCGGTTGGTGTGGATCCGGTTGGTGTGGATCCGGTTGGAATGGCGATCACCGAGAAAGGCGGACTGTGGGTCTCAAAGATCTGGTCTACGGCGTGTATGAACGCCAGCTAGCGGCTCAGATACCGCAAGACCGTATTCCGCGCCACGTAGGAGTAATCCTCGACGGAAACCGTCGGTGGGCGTTTGCTCAGGGTTCCACCTCGGCACAAGGCCATCAGGCCGGTGCGGAAAAAATCGTTGATTTCTTGGGCTGGTGCGACGAAGCGGGAGTAGAGGTAGTCACTCTCTGGCTGCTGTCGACCGACAATCTCTCGCGGCCAGAGCCAGAACTTGAACAGCTCATGTCCATCATTGAATCCACCGTGAGTAACTTGGTCAGAAAGGGACGTTGGCGATTGCACCCCGTGGGCGCGCTTGACCTTCTCCCTTCGCACACCGCTGCGGTGCTGAAAGAAGCGGAAGAAGCAACGGCCGACCTTGACGGTTCGCTGGTGAATATCGCGGTTGGCTATGGCGGTCGCCGAGAAGTGGTAGACGCCGTGAAATCGCTTTTGGCGGAACACGCAACTCAAGGAACAACCCTGGATGAACTCGCGCAGTTTGTCGATGTGGAACATATTGCTGAGCATCTGTATACAAAGGGTCAACCTGATCCGGATCTAGTTATTCGAACATCTGGTGAACAGCGATTGTCAGGGTTTCTCTTGTGGCAGAGTGCTCATTCAGAGTTCTATTTCTGTGAAGCATTTTGGCCAGATTTTCGTCACGTGGACTTTCTTCGTGCAGTGCGTGCCTATGCCGAACGAAATCGTCGCTACGGAGCATGAGCCAGCCTGATACTCCACAGAGACCGGGATCTCCTGATCTTGAGGTGAATGCGAACACTTCACTGTCCAAACCCCGCACAATGATTATCTTGCTTGCCGGAATCGCAGGGGCAATGGATGCAGTTGATTTTCGGGAGTTTGGTGTTTTCACTGCAAATCAGGCGGGGAATCTGGTGCTCGTCTGGGAACGACTCACTTCTGATCCCGCACTCGCCCTGCTCTCACTTTTTTCGTTATTCGGATCTGCGGTGGGAATCACACTTGTCATCCTGATGCGTCTATGGTTTCCGTTTTTTATTACGCCCTCTGGTTCGAGAGCACTCCTTTACCTGTCAGCTCTGTTGTTAATTGTGACAGCTTTGGTGGGGTTGAGTTTGTCTCAGTCATTACGCGCGTTAACAGCAGGTGAACTAGAAATAGGAACTTCTGCCTGGTGGGCTGGTGCTGCATCGGTCGGTTCATCTGCCATGGCTCTCGCAGTTATGGGAACAATTTTTGTCATGGTGGGAACCGACCGAGCGCAAATCATTGCTGGCACAGGTCCGTTTATTGACTCGGTCAGGTTCTCTGTTGCGAGTCTGTTTACCAGGGACCGCACCGCGGTGTCGAAACTTAAGGCAATTATTGGATTTCCGCTGGCATGGACTATCGGCGCTGCTTGTGCCTCGCTCATCCCATTAGATCGAGGCGCGATTGCGACAATCTGCGCCGTCACCGTTTGTGGTATCGCTCTTGCATCGCGGCGTGTCGAGTCCTCTGTATGACCCTTGAGCCATAACGTTCCTCTTATCTATTCGTTGTAGCCCGGCAGGCTCTCGAGGGACTTGGTGGGCGGTGAGGAGACACTGCGTGCCTGATCCCCGGCGGACATATGTCATTGACACTTCCGTACTTCTATCTGATCCCAAGGCAATATTTAGGTTCCATGAACACGACGTTGTACTTCCGGTTGTTGTGGTAACGGAACTGGAGGCAAAGCGCAGTCACCCAGAGTTGGGCTATTTCGCTCGCCAAACACTTCGGCTCCTCGATGATTTACGTCTGGAGAATGGACGTCTTGACGCCCCCATTCCATTGGGCGACTCTGGCGGGACGCTACGAATTGAACTCAACCATACAAGTGTGGATGTACTACCGAGCGGTTTGAGGCTAGGGGATAACGACACTCGAATATTGGCATTGGCAAAGAACCTTGATGCTGAAGGTGCCAACGTAATCTTGGTCAGCAAGGACCTTCCTATGCGAGTGAAGGCAAGTTCCGTTGGACTCCAAGCAGAGGAGTATCGAGCGGAACTTGTTATTGAATCAGGTTACACAGGTATGGCTGAAGTGGAGATGAATGCAGCTGACCTGGATGCACTCTACGAAGAAGGTGTCATCGAACATGACGCGGCTTTTGATTATCCGTGCCACTGTGGATTAGTTCTTCTGAGTGACAGAGGTAGTGCGCTTGCACGCGTCACCCCCGACAAGAAAATTCGCCTTGTCAAAGGTGATCGTGAAGCGTTCGGATTACATGGGAGGAGTGCGGAGCAAAGGATTGCCTTGGACATCCTCCTGGATCCAGAAATCGGAATAGTTTCTCTCGGTGGTAGAGCTGGTACGGGTAAAAGCGCATTGGCGTTGTGTGCGGGGCTCGAATCTGTCATGGAAAGAAGGGCGCATCGCAAGGTCATTGTCTTTAGACCTCTATATGCGGTGGGCGGTCAGGAGCTTGGCTACCTACCCGGTTCTGAGAACGAGAAAATGTCCCCTTGGGGTCAAGCTGTCTATGACACATTGGGTGCAATTACCACTCAAGAAGTGGTCGATGAAATCGTTGATCGCGGGATGTTAGAAGTTCTCCCACTGACTCACATACGTGGTCGGAGTCTGCACGATGCCTTCGTCATTGTTGAGGAAGCCCAGTCGCTGGAGAGGAATGTCTTGTTGACTGTTCTCTCTCGAATTGGCACTGACTCACGGGTAGTACTCACCCATGACATTGCTCAAAGGGACAATCTTCGGGTTGGTCGATTCGATGGAGTGGTAGCGGTTGTTGAGAAGTTGAAGGGTCACCCGTTGTTCGCCCATGTCACCCTGACTCGCAGTGAGCGATCGGAAATTGCCGCATTGGTCACCGATCTCCTTGAGGATGGAATCGGATAAATCGGGTATTCCTCCCTCTATGACCTAGATCACATTTATTGGACTTCGGGGCCAAATTCCCCCATAAAATCCATTACAGAGCCGCAATTTACGGCGAAAAGTGAGTGGCACCACCATCGAAGAATGTGACAATTCCGTGACTTTGAGGCACGGTAGGACGCGGATTATCTGACCGCATTGGTTGCCTAGGGAGTTGGAGGTGGAGTTGTTGTTGCGAATGTTCACGCGGCGGGTGCTTTCGCTGACTCTCGCGGGAGCGTTGGTGGTGACCTTGACCGGCACGGCTACCTTCACGGCGAACGCAAATGAATTCGATCCTTCCGAAGAGCTCGTCTCCGAAGAAGTAATCCCGCAGGGCGATGCAGGTAACGAGGAGTTCGGTGAGATCGACGGTGGCGGTGACAATGACCGGCAACTCCGGATAGCAATCGAAACGGCCCACGCATTTGGGTCGGAGGATTCAAATGACCTCAAAGGTTTCAAACCAAGTTTGTATCGAGGTAAGTGGTACATGCCAGCGAAAGAGGATCGTCGTAGGTGCATTGCTAAGCGGGAAGCTCACCACAACTACAAGGCCGTGAGCGCTGGCGGTCTCTACCGTGGCACTTACCAATTTTCCAATGCACTTGCCCGTGGCGCATCCTGGATGATGCAGTCAGAAGTAAGAAAAGAAATGGGCGAGGCTGGGGTTGATTTAGTTCAAGAGCTACGAAAGAAGCCAATGAACCAGTGGAATCGCTACTGGCAGGATCGAGCATTCTGGACCATTTGGGCAAATGGACGCGGATCACATCATTGGCACGGTGGAGCACGCTCTTGCTAACAGCGCGCCTACCCAAGGAAAACGCGTGACGCAATAGCGAAGTGATTACCTTGGTGGACCAACCGGGATGTTTGTCGCAATTGGCTTCAGTGTCTCGGCAAAGAAATCATTTCCCTTGTCATCAACGACAATAAATGCGGGGAAGTCCTTTACGTCAATCTTCCAGACGGCTTCCATGCCCAACTCGGGGAAATCCAGTACCTCAACTTTTGTGATGTTGTCTTGGGCGAGGCGCGCAGCTGGACCACCTATTGAGCCGAGATAAAAACCTCCGTTGGCCTGGCATGCTTTGGTGACAGCATTACTGCGGTTCCCTTTTGCCAACATAACAAGGGATCCGCCAGCCTTCTGGAATTGATCGACATATGTATCCATGCGTCCCGCGGTTGTGGGACCAAAAGAGCCAGATGCCATTCCCTGCGGGGTCTTTGCAGGGCCCGCGTAATACACAGCATGTTCCTGCATGTACTTCGGCATCGGTTCACCTCTATCCAGGGCGGCCTTGATTCGAGCATGGGCAAGATCTCTGGCCACAATGAGTGAGCCGGTAAGGGATACTCGAGACCTAATGGGTAACTCGCTCAATTGCTTTCTCACTTCATGCATAGGGCGATTGAGATCTATGTGAACAACATCGTCATCGAGATGTTCATCAGTGATTTCAGGAAGAAAATGAGCAGGATCTGTTTCTAACTGCTCGAGATAAATTCCGCTGGGTGTGATCTTTGCTTTGGCTTGACGGTCGGCGGAGCAGGAGACGGCGATGGCCACGGGGAGTGAGGCGCCGTGGCGTGGTAGACGAATGACTCGGACATCATGACAAAAATACTTTCCACCGAACTGAGCGCCGATACCAAAGTTCTGTGTCATGCGGTGAACTTCCTGCTCCATGGCCAGATCCCGATAGCCGTGGCCTTGGTCAGTTCCATGAACTGGTAATCCGTCAAGATAGTGAGCAGAAGCAAGTTTTGCTGTCTTGAGTGCGAATTCAGCGCTCGTTCCGCCGACGACAATTGCAAGGTGGTATGGGGGGCATGCGGCGGTTCCAATGCTTCGAAGTTTCTCGTCGAGGAATGCCTCAAACTTTGCAGGGTTCAATAAGGCCGCAGTTTCTTGATACAGGAAACTCTTATTGGCACTTCCTCCCCCCTTTGCCATAAAGAGGAATTCATACGACATTGATTTCTCAGGGCTTGAATACAGTTCAATCTGAGCAGGTAGATTCGTTCCGGTATTTCGCTCTTCCCACATGGACAGAGGCGAAAGTTGAGAGTAACGAAGATTAAGTTGAGTGAATGCGTTGTAAACCCCGCGAGAAATATCTTCTGCGTCACTGCCGTTTGTCAAAATGTTCTGACCTCTTTTACCCATGACGATCGCAGTCCCGGTGTCCTGACACATGGGGAGCACGCCACCTGCCGCAATATTCGCGTTCTTCAGCAGATCTAAAGCCACGAATCTGTCATTAGGGCTTGATTCAGGATCGTCGATGATCATGCGAAGTTGAGCCAAGTGGGCGGGTCGCAATAAGTGAGAGATGTCGCGCATTGCTGTATATGTCAGATCGACGAGGACATTCGGTTCAATTGTGAGGAACTCCCTATCACCGAGTTGAATCGTGTCGATTCCTTCTGTGGAGAGAAGTCGATACTCGGTGGTGTCCTCGCCCAGGGGGAGCATGTCTTGATAGAAAAATTGGCTCACTATGCAAGCCTAGATCTCTAGCGAGGCAATAACCACCAATGGGCAAAAGGCGGTATGTGGATTTGGTCACCGATTTCTACGGTGTCTCCAGTAATGAGGTCGATATTTTGCGGTTCCCAGGGGAGTTCGCTTGCTGAAATGCTGGCAGGACTGGGGCTGACGTTGTACACCTGAAGGAGTGAACCGCGCCTTCCTCCGCGAAGCACCATGAAGACTGCGTTATTCGATGTCGAGAGAACCAGTGATTTCTGTGAGGCATGTAGTTGTGGGAGCGAAGCGCGCGCAGAAGCTAATCGGGTAAGTCGAGAAGAGAGTTCCTGGGCAACGTACTTCTGCTCAGGGTCAAGTGCTTCGAATTCGGGCATGAATGGCCGGTGAACCCACCTGTTATCCGGTGCTTCTAGCGGGCGATTGCTGTACGAGTAGTCATTGAGCAATCCCCATTCATCGCCCATGTAAATAAGTGGTAGTCCTCCGAATCCGAAAACAATGGCGTAACCACAGGTGATCCGATCTAAGGCTGTTTCTAAGGCTTCATTGCGCGGCTCGGGATCCGCGAGTTCCAATGCTGACTCAATACCAGCCAGACTCGCAGCGCTGCCAGAAATACGGCGATCGCCCGTAGCGGGGTTTTCCTGAAATACCAGTCCTCGAGCGAAGGAACCATCGAATTTCCCACTGTAATAGTCAGCGAGGAATGACCTATGCCCAAAACCGTCCCAGCCCAGTGACGCAGCATCGGTGTCATCGATGGCCCAACCGATGTCATCATGACACCGTAAGTACGTGGTCCACGCTGTACCGTGTGGAAGTTCGGCGAACCTATTGAGCGCAACAGACATCAGCCGAGCGTCCTTCGCTGCAAATGCAGACCAAATCTGAACCATGAGTGAATTGTGATAGGCCACGTCACTCACTTTGCCGGTGAAACGGCCTTCACCGAGATAGGCACCGACATCGCCAGGCCCGACAATCGCTTCCGCTTGAAAAATCATGGATGGAGCAACAATTCTTGTGAACGCTCTCAGAATTTGGGTAATGCTGTGTACTTCAGATTGATTTTGGCTTGATGTGCCAAGTCTTTTCCACAAAAAAGCAATAGCATCGAGACGCAGACAATCGACTCCCTGATTCGCAAGAAACCCAATAATGTCTAGAAACTCCACCAGCACCTGAGGATTAGCCCAGTTCAGATCCCACTGATAGGAATTGAAGGTAGTCCACACCCAGCCCTTGAGTTCGTCGTTCCACGTGAAGTTTCCTGGTGCGAAGTCAGGGAATACTTCTGGTAATGATTGCTCAAATTGATCGGGCACTTCACGATCGGGAAATACATAAAAGTAGTCACGGTAGGAAAGGTCGCCTTGTCGCGCCTTGAGCGCCCACTCATGTTCCATAGCAACGTGGTTGAGGACTAAATCGATAGTAAGTGAAATACCCTGATCATGAAGAGCGTCAGTTAGCGAAGCTAGATCGCGCATTGTTCCTAATGAAGGTGCAACATTTCGGAAATCCATGACTGCGTAGCCGCCATCATTCTCGCCCGGCCTAGGGCTAAGTAATGGCATTAGGTGTAGGTAAGTGACACCAAGCGCCTTGAGGTATGGAATTTTCCTCTTGACACCTTTGAGATCGCCGGCAAAGCGATCCGTATACGCGACATAGCCAATGGCCTTTTCGCTTTGAAACCAGTCGGCAGGTTGATCGATGTCCCTTTGCCTGAGCTTCTTGTTTCGGGAGTCATATACGGATTGCGCGAGGGCAATAATCTGAGCATAGACAGCATCTACATTTTCGGTGTATAGGTCAGAGAGCCCCGCGCGAATATCTGGGCCAAAGTGGGCAAGCCGTGCAACAAAATCTTCGGACATAACTCAACGATTTCCAGTGAAGTCAATTGCGGAATAACGAGAAAGCTTCGCAATGCGGTGCTCGCTCTTTATCTCACGAACTGTTCCACTCTTGCTTCGCATCACGATGGAATGCGTGGTAGGGCCGTGGGGGGTGTAGCGCACTCCTTCGAGGAGTTCTCCGTCTGTTATGCCAGTGGCGCAGAAGAAGTTGTTGTCTCCAGTGACCAAGTCTGTGGTGGTCAGAACTCGATCGAGATCGTGACCAGCTTCAAGCGCCTTGATTCTTTCTTTGTCATCTACCGGCCAGAGCTTTCCTTGTATCTCGCCGCCCAAGCACGTCATTGCGCACGCCGTGATAATTCCTTCGGGTGTACCGCCAATGCCCATCAAGATATCGACACCAGTTCCTTCGCGGGCGGCCATCACTGCACCTGCGACATCGCCATCGGTTATGAATTTAATTCGCGCTCCCGCGTTGCGAATTTCTTGTGCCAGGGAATCGTGTCTCGGTCGGTCCAATACACACACTGTGAGATCAGCCACGGACTCACCTTTAGCTTTGGCAACCTGTTCCAGATTCCAGGCGGCAGGAGCATCTATGTCTACTTTCCCTGCGGACTCGGGGCCGACAACCAATTTTTTCATGTAAAAGACGGCACTAGGGTCAAACATGGATCCGCGTTCGGCCACAGCAATAACAGATATGGCATTAGGCATTCCTTTAGCGGCGAGGGTCGTGCCATCAATGGGATCGACTGCGACATCGGCAGCTGCCCCGGTGCCATCGCCCACCCGTTCCCCGTTGAAGAGCATGGGTGCTTCGTCCTTCTCGCCCTCGCCGATGACGACTATTCCGTTCATGGACACACTGCTGACCAAGGTGCGCATTGCATTCACCGCTGCACCATCGGCGCCATTTTTATCTCCACGGCCCACCCAGCGGGCAGCAGCCATGGCAGCAGCCTCAGTGACTCGCACAAGTTCCATGGCCAGATTTCGTTCAGGGACCTCAGGATGCGAATGCTCACCTGCCTCGTGGGGGGTTGGCGCCGCTGGAGGGGTCATGTGATGAGCGTATCGGTGGCCAAAGTGCTTGACCCAATCAAATACTCCATTATTGGGGGGTGACTGATCCACAGCCAACCGGTAAGCCCAATGCCCGCATGAAACAAACCGTGGGGGACATGATCCGGTCTCTTGCCGTAGTTCTCGCAGTTGTCGGGGCACTTCTCTTGGTGACCTGGCGCCCGAGCCCCGATCCCGTCAGAGTTGTTGATATTGATCCGCTGGCCATTGTCGCAAGTGCACAGGCCGAATACCCAATTGTCGTTCCTGATCTTGAAGGTCTGCGGCCGACAAGTGTTCGGTGGGAACCAACCGAAGAGTCTGTAGATATTCCTGTGTGGCATGTGGGATTCGTTACTCAAGATGATCAGTACCTCGAAGTCACCCAATCCACTGCGAGCGATCCACTATTTCTTGAGCGTGAAACTGGAAATGGTGAGATAGCGGGGTTGGTGGAGATTGATGGTCAACAGTGGCAGTACTTCACGGCGGAGACAGGCAATTCATTGGTGGGCTTGGAGGGAGGAGTCACCACGATCATTCAAGGAACAGGAACAGAGTCAGATCTCCGCGAGGCTGTTCAGTCCCTCGTGCCTGCAATTGACACGATAAATAACTAGGTGTGGCAGCTAACTGTCGATTTCTTGGTCACCAGGATTGACACGTTCGCGAGCATGTGTGAGCCACTGTTCACATATATCCGCGAGTTTTTCGCCTTGTTCCCAAAGAGCTAAAGATTCTTCGAGACTCAGGTTTCCGCGTTCCAGTTGAGTGGCAATGTCTGCAAGTTGATCGCGAGCCTGTTCATATCCCATTACTTCTTCACCAAGAGATTCACTGTCATTCTTTTTAGGCACTATTCACTTCCTCCGCATTTTGTGACTCGATCCTTTGTGCGTCGATCCTTTGTGCATCGATCCTTTGTGCATCGATGCGCCCGTGTGCCAGGCGAACATCTAACAAGCTACCCACCGCGATCTGTGCTGGGTCGCGAACTATCTCACCAGAGGATGTCAACACAATGGAATATCCGCGTTCCATTGTGGCGGCGGGTGAAAGCGCTCGAACCTGCGCTCGGAGGTGTTGAACTGTCCGCATTTCTGAATCCACTCGGTGGGAGACGATTTGTTGCAGGCGTTTACGAGTCTCACGTACCTTCACTGAATGAACATCAAGTTGAGAGTTAACGGATCTTTTTGTTCGCTGGCGCAGCTCGCTAATAAGCCGCAGTTCTTCCGCAAGTGAAGGAACGATTCTCTTTGCGGCATCTGTTGGCGTTGACGCACGTAAATCGGCGACGAAATCCAAGAGCGGGGTGTCTTGTTCGTGGCCGATCGCGCTGACAACAGGTGTGATTGCTTGGGAAACGGCTCTGATTAAAGTTTCATTGCTAAATGGAAGCAAGTCTTCGAGGCTTCCACCTCCGCGAGCAATGACAATGACATCGAGTCCCAGAGAGTCAAGCTCGGAGAGTGCTCGAGTTATCTCGGGAACCGCGGAAACTCCCTGAACCGCCACCTCCCGAATTTCAAAGTCTGCCGCTGGCCAACGCTCGCGCGTATTCACAAGAATGTCATGCATTGCATCGCTTTGACGACCGGTGATTAATCCGATTCTTTGTGGAAGAAATGGAATGGGTTTCTTTCGGTCGCCAGCGAATAAACCTTCCGCGGCTAGTTTGTTTTTGAGGGCCTCAAGTTGGGCCAATAAGTCACCTAGACCCACAGCGCGAATCTCTTTTGCAATTATTTGCAGGGATCCCTGCTTTGCCCAAAAATCACATCGGCCATAAATCACAATTCGCTGTCCCTCACTTAATGGAGGGTTCATGGCGCCGATGAGCGCCGAATTGACCATTACTCTGAGGGAAAATTCAGCATCCGTGTCTCGGAGGGTAATGAATTGAACGTTGGCACCGGGCCGAGGCTTGTATTGAGCCACCTGGCCTTCGACCCAAATGGAGCTGAGTCTGTCAATGTAATCGTGGAGTAAGGCGGAAATTACGCGTACTGGTGCAGGGGATTGAGCTGAAGTCTCCAACGCCACTCCCGCAGCCTAAGCGCAGTAAGGTCCTAACGCTTACGATATAGCTATGTCTGAGGGAAAAAGAGTCCTTGTTGCCGCCCCACGTGGATACTGCGCTGGCGTGGACCGTGCGATTTTGACGGTTGAGAAAGCATTAGACCTGTATGGCGCACCCGTGTACGTCCGCAAGGAGATTGTCCACAATAAATTTGTCGTGGAGTCGCTCCAAGAGCGCGGTGTAATTTTTGTCGATGAAGTTGAGGAAGTCCCTGAAGGTTCCACGGTCGTGTTCTCTGCGCATGGCGTCGCACCGATAGTCCATGAAGAGGCAGCTGAACGACAGTTGAAGACAATTGACGCTACGTGCCCCCTCGTCACAAAGGTGCACGCTGAGGCTCGCCGCTTTGCTAATGAAGGCTTTGACATTATTTTGATTGGCCACGATGGTCACGAAGAAGTTGTGGGAACCACGGGTGAAGCCCCCGATGCCATTACATTGGTCGAAGACCCTGAAGGTGCCCGCAGTGTTGAAGTGGAAAACCCTGACAAGCTCATTTGGTTATCC
>CAZVLV010000014.1:0-14982 GCA_964628015.1 uncultured Aquiluna sp.
AGTCGGATCGGCCTAAGTCGGATCGGCCTAAGTCGGATCGGCCTAAGTCGGATCGGCCTAAGTCGGATCGCTCCAGGTCTGATCGTCCGCGTTCAGCTGGGACTAGTTCAGATCGTCCCAGGTCTGATCGTCAACGGCAAGAGAGAGACGGGTCAGAACGGACACCGGTGGAACGCGGTCCATGGGTACCGGAGGAAATTCAGTTTGAGGACCTCGACAAGTCAGTTCGTTTTGAATTACACACATTGCCTGAGACTCTTCAAGAGAAAGTTGGTCGACATCTCCTTGCAGCAGAGATTGCTGTTGCGGACGATGATCTCGATCGTGCCCTTGCGAATGCACGGCATGCGAAGAAGCTTGCGGGTCGAGTGGCTGTTGTTCGTGAATCCGCAGGTGTCATTGAATACTTGGCGGGGGAGTATGCCGCTGCGCTGACTGAGTTTAGGGCCGTACGCAGAATGACAGGCTCTAATGAGTTTGTTGCCATGATGGCTGATTGTGAACGTGGGCTGGGCAGACCCACCAAAGCGCTTGATTTCCTGAAATCGTTGCCCATGTCCGAGTTGTCAAAGGAAATTCAACTAGAAGTCCTTTTAGTTGCAGCCGGTGCGCGAGCTGATCTAGGTCAAATCGATGCTGCGCTAATCATGTTAGATATCCCAGCCCTTACGAAATTGCCGGCGGGAGATCAGCGGGCAAGATTGCAAGAGGCTTATGCCACTCTCTTGGAGAGGGCAGGTCGTGTTGCTGAGGCAGAGAAGTGGCGGGCGAAGGCGGTGAAGTCGGACATCAATGGTGTGACGGCTTTTGTTCGAGATGCTGAGGATTCTGAAGTCAGTGTTGAATGGATTGGCGAAACTGATTAGCCCGCATTGTGGTTTTCAATCCACCTCCAAATTCCTGAAACCTGTGCTGCAGTACTGCTCAATTCCTCGAATTTCTCCGCAACCTCCTTATTCTGATAGAAGTTGGCGTTGATTTCCCGATCCTTTTTCTTGACCATCAGGATTGCGTGATCAAGGTCAAGGCTTTCAGCATGAGCTTCCTTTACCCATTCCACCCAGTAATTTAGTTGGGCAAAGGATTCATCAAATATTTCATCAATATTGGTCGCAGGTCCAAAATGGCTGAAAAGGAGTCTCTGCGGTTGTACCGCTTTCATTGCTGCCAGTGAATTCAGGGCGAGGTCAAAGTCGAAATCGGGTGGAGGAGTTGCGGGTCTAATATCTCCCGTTTCTGGGATGTAGACCCCGGCCGCGTCCCCGGTGTAGAGGTCACCGGACTCGGAGTCAATGAGTGCAACGTGGTGTGAGGCATGTCCAGGATTATGGAATGATTCCAAATAGCGGCCACCGCCGAGATCGATGCGGTCTTGGGCTCCCAAAGAGTGAATACGTGTGGCATCGGTTGCTATAAGTGGTCCGAAGAACTCGTCCATTTTCGCTCCGAAGACCCGATAAGCACTCGCAACCAGTTTCGTGGGATCAACGAGATGGCGTGCGCCACGTTCATGAACAATTATCTCAGCCTGCGGAAACTCCCTGGCAATGTCACCCACGCCGCCTGCGTGATCAAGGTGTATGTGGGTAACGATTATGCTCGCTAGATCTTGTTTCTGAATGCCCAATTCCTGAAGGCTTTGAATGACAACGGGAGCGCACAAGGCCGATCCTGTTTCAATCAGTGCGGGTTTATCACTTGCGATGAGGTAACTGGATGTAATGCCTTGATAACCACCCATCATGGTGTCAATTGCGTAGACCGAACTGCCCAAATCTTGGATGAGGGGTTTGGCGTTGAACGGTTTATCCACATCACCTGACATGTCATCCACCTTTCCATATTGGAATATGAATTCACAGTATCTGTGACCGATCATGAGACGAATCATTATCTGTGGCGAGCCACAAAAGGTAGCTCCCGAAACAGAAGGAATTGAAATGGGCAATAGTGTGGAATTGATTGGGCGTCTGGGAAAGGTGTCCGGAGAGCGAGATCTTCCCAGTGGTGATCACATCACGGCGTTCAGTGTAATTGTGGATCGCCCTGAACGTGAAATTGTCGGCCGAACCAAGGTGGATGCAATCCCATGTCAAACCTTTCGTGTGTCGGTGGCCTCAAAAGTGAACACATGGGAAAGTGGAACCGAGGTAGTGGCCACTGGGGTGCTGAGGCGCAGGTTTTGGCGAACGCCCACCGGGCTCGGCAGCGTCGTTGAGGTTGAGGTGCGCTCACTCAAGCGGGCATAGTGTGGGTTGGTTAGAATTGACTAATGATCCCGGCCGATGAACTCTTCTCCGCTCCTGTGGAGATTGACGTTCTTGAGGAGTTACCTGGCACCCGTACTGAGCGGGACCCAGGAGTTTTTCTCAATACGATTCCGGAGGCACTGGAGGCGATTGCACAAGGACAAGCAATCGTGGTTATTGACGATGAAGACCGTGAGAATGAAGGTGATCTCATTTTTGCAGCGTCCAAGGCAACTCCTGACTTGGTAGCTTTCATGATCCGCCACACTTCTGGATATATATGTGTGGGAATGACAGGCAAGTTATTGGATCGACTCGCTCTTCCGCCCATGACTGCCGTCAATGAAGATCGCAAGGGAACCGCCTATGCCGTTTCTGTTGATGCACGCGATGTAGAAGGAACGGGCATATCAGCTGTTGACCGAGCTCACACAATAAAAGTATTGGCTGATTCAGCAACAGAACCCTTCGAACTCACCCGACCTGGGCACGTCATGCCACTGCGCGCTGTTGCTGGCGGTGTGCTTCGTCGACCAGGTCACACCGAGGCTGCGGTTGACCTCACGTCTTTAGCTGGGCTGACTCCTGCAGGTGCACTGTGTGAGTTGGTCAATGACGACGGAACCATGATGCGCGCACCTGAATGCAGGGAGTTTGCAGATCAGCATGGTTTGGTCATGATCTCTATCGCGGATCTCATCAAGTATCGTCGACAACACGAGTCGCAGGTCGCCCGAATCGCCGATGTTTATCTCCCCACCGAGTACGGTGACTTTCGAGCGATCGGCTTTCGAAGTGAAGTCGATGGAACCGAGCACATCGCCCTCGTTGCAGGCGAGATAGGCGATGGCGAAGATGTTCTTGTGCGTGTGCACTCCGAGTGCTTGACCGGCGATGTCCTTGGTTCGTTGCGTTGTGACTGCGGTCCTCAACTGCACGCAGCCATGCGGAAAGTTTCTGAACGCGGACGCGGCGTGGTCCTTTACGTGAAGGGTCACGAGGGTCGCGGCATTGGACTGCTGGACAAGCTCCGTGCATATGAGCTTCAAGAACAGGGCGCAGACACCGTCGACGCAAATCTCAAACTTGGGCTTCCTGCCGATGCGAGAGACTATGGCACGGGTGCTCAAATTCTTGCTGATCTCGGCGTGCGGAGCATGCTGCTATTAACGAATAACCCCACGAAGCGCGCGGGTCTTGAAGGATACGGTCTATCAATCGTTGATCGAGTGCCGCTTGTTGTTCAGCCGAATGATCACAATGCCACCTATCTATCCACCAAGGTGGACCGTATGGGCCATGACCTCGCTGAATGATCGCGAGGTTCCACATGCCGATGGAGTTCCGGGTGGTGGGCCATATGACTGGTATCAACGCGCAACAGAATTATTGAATTCAGGTAACAGCAATGCTGCTGCAATTCTCTTTGAGCGAGTCCGGCAAGAAGATCAATCGCCAGCAGTACTTGAAGGTCTGGGTCGCGCCTTATTTGATGCCAAGAGATATGAGCAAGCGGCAATAGTTCTGGAGGAATTGGTTACTCATTCCCCGGACAATGACTACGCCCACTTCGCCTTAGGTCTCGCTTTATGGAGAATGCAGAAATTCATTCCAGCGAGAGATCACCTTGCCATGGCATTTGTCATGCGCCCGGATCGTTCCGAATACGGTTCATCGTTGTCACAAGTGAAGGCCACATTGCGCATGCGTATGCAAGATGGTCTCCCATTGGAGGGACCAATTCGCGGCCAGGATTCTTTGTGAAACCACTTGCAGAGCAATTTGACTGCGTTCTGTGTGATCTCGACGGCGTGATCTATCGTGGCCGTGAAGGAATTTCGGGGGCACCGGAGACGCTCGCATCTTTGCGCGACATGGGTGCGAAGCAGGCATTCGTCACGAATAACGCGTCGAGAACACCTCAAGAGGTCGCCACTCATTTACATGAGTTGGGTATTCAGGCCGATGCCCGTGAAGTTGTCACATCGGCTCAGGCAGGTGCACGACTACTTGTTGACATGATTGAACCGGGTTCGTTGGTTTACGTTGTGGGTGGGCCTGGCATCGATACTGCTTTGCGTGACTGTGGGTTCATTCCGCGAAGAGAGCCTGCCGGGTGTGCGGCCGTACTTCAAGGATTTGGGCCAAATGTGGAATGGCGTCATTTAGCCGAAGCGTCGTATGTAATCCATGGTGGAGCAGTGTGGGTGGCGACCAATTCCGATCTCACATTCCCCACTGAATATGGCATTGCCCCAGGAAATGGTTCACTAGTGCAAGCAGTCGCGCACGCTGTCGGGCGAGGACCCGATGGTATTGGAGGTAAGCCAGCCCCAGCGCTGATCTCGTTAGCAATTGAGCGCATGGGTTCTCGTGCACCGTTATTCGTAGGGGACCGCTATGACACGGACATTGCAGGAGGTCGGGATCTGGGAATCTCGACGTTGTTGGTCCTCACAGGGGTTGCCACCCTGGAGGATGTGTGGCATTCCGATGTCCGTGCGGACTATCTCGGTGAGAGCATTGTTGCGCTCACTGAGGACTACCCCCAGTGCATAATCGATGGGTTCATGTCCAGATGTAACGGCGCACAGGCAGTATTCCATCCGGATTCCTTACGGGTAGCGGTCTCGGGCGGATCTCTGATTGACCAATTGAGGGCAGCGGATGCGCTCAAGTGGGATCTAGTGGATTCTTTTGGAATACAGCGGTTCGCTGACGGGGAGATTGCCTTGGACCTCAACAAAAGTAACGTCACCACGCGGGGGAATTTGTAATCGCTGTTCGAGAAAGGATAATGGGAACATGTTGCAGGGATTGCCTAACCTAGGCCCGTTGAAGAACTACTTGGAGTTAGCGAGTGGGCTCACAGAAGTGACCGCCAATAAGGCGAAAGATGCCGCCATGGCACTTATCTCTCAAGGCATGTCACTGGGCTCCAAGCAACCTTCAGATGTCGCTGCATCCGTTCAGCAGGCCGCTGATGAACTCGTTGCCCTGAGCAAAACCAATCGAGACATGTTGATCGACATGATTCGGTCTGAAGTCGACAAGGCCGTTGGTCGCATGGGGTTCGTTCGAGAAGATGAACTTGCTGCACTTCGCGCCCGGGTAGACAAACTCGAGAAACACATTAAGGGCGAACATCCAACTGAATCAGCTCCCGTGACAAAGAAGAAAAAGGTGATTGTCAGTGAATGAATTTGCGATCAGCGAAGGGGAATTGAGCGAAGGCGAATTGAGCGAGACCACGGAACTGCCGGCCGCCGAGGAAATCTCCGAAGTAATGGTGTTAGAGGAAATTGCAGACCCGGAACTGACATTGCCTGTGTGGGAGGCAACAGGTCACGTCGAAATCGATTCTGCGTTAGAGCTCATGCAATCCCTAGATCCCGACAGTATCCATACCCATGCCGAGGTTTTAGGCGAAGTACATGGACGCTTACACGAACTCATGTCACAACTTGATCGCTAGACGAGTGGTGCATCCAGTTATGTGCGCAACCGGATCCCATGCGCAGGCTTGATGCCGAATTAGTGGCTCGAGGCTTAGCAAGATCGCGGGCTGATGCACACTCATTAATCGTGGAGAACCGCGTTGTGGTCGACGGACTCCCCGCACTGAAGCCTGCCCGTATGGTGAATGACCAAATCAGCATAAAGATCGTTGGCGCTGAGAAGACTTATGTGTCCAGAGGTGCCTATAAGCTCATTGGCGCAATCGATGCCTTCAATCTGGACATATCTGGCCAAGTTGTGCTCGATGCAGGTGCTTCAACCGGCGGCTTCACCGAAGTTGCGCTGGAGCGGGGTGCCGCAATGGTGATATCCGTGGATGTTGGCTATGGCCAATTAGCGTGGTCGCTGAGGTCACATCCGTCAGTAATTGTCATGGAACGAACCAACATTAGGAATGTAGTTCCTGATGACCTTCCGGAAACGCCGACCTTTGTCGTGGCAGATTTATCATTCATCTCATTGAAGACGGTACTACCAGCCCTTTCTCAGCTAGTGGGTTCAGAAGGCCAGATGGTCCTTATGGTGAAACCACAGTTTGAGGCGGGAAAGGATGTGGTCAGCGCCCATCATGGAGTTGTACGTGATCCCCATATCAGGGCAAGCTCGGTCCTTTCTGTCGCGCAGGCTGCAATAGAACTCGGATGGCTCATCGCAGGTGTGGCAGCCAGCCCATTGCCTGGCCCTAAAGGCAATGTGGAGTATTTCCTGTGGCTTACCCACATAAGTGCGACATCGACCTTGCCACAGCGGAGTAATGCGCAACAATTAGAGGAGTGGATACACCACGTCGTAGAAATGGGGCCGCAGTGACTGATGCCTTAGGCGCTCACCAGGTGCCTACCAGGGTTCATTTGGTGGTGAATTCCCAATCAGATCACGCACGCAAAATTGCTCAACTTGCCACGGAAGGGCTGCATGCGGCATCCATTGACGTCACTCTGGAACCCGTAGCATCGGAAGTTGGTCCGGTAGCTCTCGAGGGCACTCAAGCGGGAATGGATCTTCACTCGGGTGACTTAATCTTGGTGATCGGTGGTGATGGCACCATGCTGCGGGCGGCCGAGGTCAGCAGGCATTCCGGTGCGCCAATTTTGGGTGTGAACCTGGGCCATGTGGGTTTCCTTGCTGAAGCCGAGCACGAGGACATCAATTTTGTTCTCGATTCAATTGTGCGTGGAGCATGGATGGTGGAGGAACGCACTGCACTGAAAATTGAGGTTCGTGGCCCCAATAATTTCTTCGCAGAAACATGGGCATTGAACGAAGTTAGTGTGGAGAAGCAGGCGCGCGAGAAAATGATTAGCGTCCTTGTTGATGTCGATTCGCGTCCACTCAGCCGCTGGGGGTGTGACGGTGTGATTTGCTCCACTCCCACTGGTTCCACGGCATACGCCTTCTCAGCAGGAGGGCCAATCATTTGGCCTGAAGTGAAGGCTCTCCTTCTTGTCCCTATAAGCGCACATGCACTTTTCGCTCGACCCTCCGTGATTGCGCCCACCAGCACCATTGGTTTGCATTTGTCCTCGGATTCCCCAGCAGTGCTGTGGGCTGACGGCCGCCGCATGTTGAATCTTGTGGGCAACACGCGCATTGATGTGAAGGGGCACGATCGACCCGTTCGCTTTGCGCGCTTAGTTACTGCACCTTTCACCGATCGCCTGGTCGCGAAATTCGAATTGCCCATTGACGGTTGGCGCGGCGGCAAGTGACCATGGCTCTCAGGAATTGGCCGAGACGTGCTTGAAGATTTGGATATCACGAATTTAGGAATCATTGCCCGAGCATCCATTCCATTAGGGCCCGGATTCAATGTCATTACGGGTGAAACTGGTGCGGGAAAGTCGATGGTCCTTCAGAGTGTTCAATTACTTTCTGGTGCCCGAGGATCCGCAACTTTTGTGAAGTCAGGTGCAAGCCGTTGTGAAGTGGTCTCGACATTTGCCGTAAGCCCTGAATGGATCTCGGAATTCGGTCATGAGCTTTCCGAGAAGGGCGCGATTGTGGATGACAGAGAATCTTTACCTCCTTCACTGATTATCTCCAGGGAATTAACAGATCAGGGGAGAAGTAAGGCTTTTCTCGGCGGCAGGAGCATCCCTATTGGTGGGATTGCCCCGATTACTCAATCCCTAATTGCAGTACACGGGCAAGCAGAGCAAATTCGTCTACGCGAACCGCAGGAACAGTTGGCTTTGATTGACAGGGCAGGCGGTAGCGAGCGAGTTCAACAGGTGAGCGACTACCGAGCTGCACGAAAAAAGTGGCGAGCACTTATCAAGACGCGTAATTCATTAATTGCTGACCGCAGCGAGAATGCCTTAAAAGCACAAGTATTGAGTGCAGGTGTTCAGGAAATCGCCGAAGTAGCTCCTAAGCTCAATGAAGACATTGAATTGCAGGACACCCTCAATGTTCTCCGGAGTTCCGAAGCGATCCGTGCGCTGATTGAATCGGCAAGAGACTCCCTGACAGAGCGCGAATCCGGTGCTCCCACTATTTCTAAACAATTGCAGGGTGTCGCCCGAGAAATTGCTCAGGCAACTGAGCATGACCAAAGTGTGAAAACTTTCGCCGATAGAGTCAATGCAATTCTTTCCGAAATTATAGATATTGATGCGGAATTAGCTGATTATCTTCGTGCCCTTGATGCTGATCCGATTCGGCTTGATTTCATGGAGCAACGATTAGCATCCATCAAGTCACTCATGAAGAAATATGGTCCCACCATCACAGACATTCATGAGTGGAGTAGTGCGGCGCAGGTGCAACTCCCGGAACTCGAAGTCACCGATGAGTTTCTGTCTCAGTTGGACGCAGATATCGCAGATTCCCTCGAGGAATTGGTCCGATTAGGTAATCGACTTACCGTGGCGCGGCGGGAGTCAGCTTCCGATTTGAGCCACAGGATTGAAAGTGAATTGAAGCAACTTGCCATGCCCAGAGCAAAGATAGATATTCACGTGAAATCGAACCCCGATCCTGCCCAATGGACCACATCAGGCGCAGATCAGATTGAGTTCACAATCGCCGTAGATGGAGGAAATGATTTTCGCCCCATGGGTTCTTCTGTTTCTGGTGGTGAATTAAGTCGACTGATGCTGGCTATTGAGGTTGCGCTGGCATCAGAAAACTCTATCCCCACCATGATTTTTGATGAAGTGGATTCCGGAATCGGAGGTGAGGTCGCTGTTGAGGTGGGTCGACGCCTGGCCCTCCTTGCCCAGAGCGTTCAAGTAATTGTGGTCACTCATTTGCCTCAAGTGGCCGCTTTTGCTCACACTCATTTTGTTGTTCGAAAGTCGACTGACTCGTCGGAAACAACAACTACTGTGACAGAAGTGAAAGGTGAAGATCGAACTCGCGAGATCACTCGCATGCTCTCAGGTTTAACCGATTCCACGAGTGGGGCAGCCCATGCAGAGGAACTATTGGCCATGGCTCGTCGGTAACAATGAATCCTCCGCGCGCCCTGTACCTATTTGGTAGATCACTGATAGTCTGAACTCCCGTGGAGAAAACTCGGACTAAGCACATATTTGTCACTGGGGGCGTCGCCTCATCTTTGGGCAAAGGGCTCACTGCCTCTTCGCTAGGCAATTTACTTACGTCGCGTGGTTTGCGAGTGACCATGCAAAAATTAGATCCCTATCTCAATGTGGATCCTGGCACCATGAACCCTTTCCAGCATGGCGAAGTGTTTGTCACTGATGATGGCGCGGAAACCGATCTTGACATCGGCCATTATGAACGATTCCTTGACACGAATCTTCATGGTTCCGCGAATGTCACCACAGGTCAGGTGTATTCCACAGTTATTGCTAAAGAACGGCGAGGGGAATACCTTGGCGACACCGTGCAGGTGATCCCACACATCACGAACGAAATTAAGTCCCGGATTCGCCGCATGGCTGGACCCCAGATCGATGTCGTTATCACCGAGGTCGGCGGAACCGTTGGCGATATTGAGAGTTTGCCATTCCTCGAGGCGGTTCGCCAGATTCGTCACGAGGTGGGTCGAGACAATGTGTTTTTCCTCCACGTTTCCTTGCTGCCCTATATCGGGCCATCCGGAGAGTTAAAAACAAAACCAACACAACATTCAGTAGCGGCGCTTCGAAATATCGGTATTCAACCTGACGCTATTGTTTTGCGGGCAGATCGGCCTGTGCCGGCAAGTATCAAGCAGAAAATTTCACTCATGTGCGATGTCGATGCTGACGCAGTAGTTGCCGCGGTAGATGCCCCAAGCATCTATGACATTCCCAAAGTGTTGCACTCCGAAGGCCTCGACGCTTATGTTGTCCGTCGACTCGACTTGCCATTTCGAGATGTGGACTGGACTCGCTGGGATGAATTACTGCGCAGGGTGCATCACCCTCGACACGAAGTCACCATCGGCCTTGTGGGTAAATACATCGATCTGCCTGATGCATATTTATCTGTCACTGAGGCAATTCGTGCAGGAGGCTTTGCAAATGAGTGCCGGGTACACATTCGGTGGGTTTCCAGCGATGACTGCGCAACGGAAAAGGGTGCGGCACGAAACCTCTCCGATCTTGACGCGATTTGTGTTCCAGGTGGTTTTGGGGTCCGAGGGATTGAAGGCAAGTTAGGAGCATTGACCTACGCTCGTCATCACAAAATCCCAACCCTTGGCCTTTGCCTAGGTCTTCAGTGCATGGTGATCGAATATGCACGGACCGAGGCAGGGTTGGCCGAAGCGAATTCAGTGGAGTTTGATGAATCTACGCCGCATCCTGTTGTTTCCACGATGGCAGATCAACAGGATGTTATTTCCGGCGATCGAGATATGGGTGGCACCATGCGTTTGGGTCTCTACCCGGCGAAATTGGCAGAAGGCAGTGTGGCGTACTCGGTGTATGGCCAGCCCTATATTGAGGAAAGACATCGACACCGTTTTGAGGTGACCAATTCGTATCGACCGATTTTGGAAGAAAAGGGTTTGGTGTTTTCGGGTACATCTCCCGATGGTCGACTGGTGGAGTTCGTTGAACTTCCACAATCCGAGCATCCTTTTTATATCGGCACCCAAGCGCATCCGGAATTAAGATCACGGCCAACTCATGCTCATCCATTGTTCAGCGGATTGGTCAAAGCTGCTATCGAACGTCAACAGCATCTAACTGAAGAAATGCACTCTGGAAATAGCGCTACTGCATGAAAATTGTCAGTTCTTATGAATAGTTGCATGTACTCATGAATTGCCGCCTGTACTCATGACCAGCACATGGCCAGGTCCCATTGCGGATCAATGGGACCCTGTTCCGATTATTGACCGCGACCTAATTCATCAGGGTGCGAAATGGAACGTGGTTGTCGAGACAGTGGAAATCGCTGGACATCACGTGAGGCGCGATATCGTAGTGCACCCGGGTGCGGTGGCAATCGTTGTTCTCGATGACCTTGATCAGGTTTTTTTCATCCGCCAATATCGTCAACCCCTGGGGGCGTTTCTGTTCGAGACGCCGGCAGGGCTGCTCGACGATCCCCATGAGTCACCACTGGCAGCGGCGAAAAGGGAATTAGCGGAAGAGGCAGGGTTTGTTGCGGACACCTGGCACGTCCTTGTTGATTTTCTCAATTCACCGGGCGGTTCGAGTGAGGCGATCCGGGTTTTTCTTGCTCGGGGAATCGCCCAGATCGATGGGGGACGGCACCACACAGGAGAAGCTGAAGAAGTGGATTTGCCTGGCGTGTGGGTAGATCTGGACAAGGCTGTACACATGGTTTTGAGTGGGCTACTGGGAAACCCGACAACCGTGGTGGGGGTACTGGCGGCTCAGGCAGCTCGCTCTTTCAGCTGGACTTCTCTCCGAGAGGCGACGAGCCCTTGGAAGGCAAGGGAAGAGCTAATAACGATTGGCCGGCTGCCTGTGCCCTCATCCGAGGGGGCGGACTGCAGTAGTGTGAGTGTGGTGCCCTGAGGGTGGGGCTGAGCGTCTTGCTGCCGTGAGTAACCGAATAAGTGAACGTGATTAATCGAACAAGAGAAAGTGTGAGGCAATCGTGAAGGTTGGCGTACCAAAGGAAATCAAGAACCACGAATATCGTGTTGCCATTACTCCTGCCGGCGTGCACGAATTCGTCACGCACGGCCACGAGGTAGTTATCGAAGTGGGCGCTGGAGTTGGTTCTTCTATTCCTGATGAAGACTTTGTGTCCGCCGGCGCAACCATGCTCCCCACCGCCGATGCTGTCTGGGAAGCGGCGGACATGATCCTCAAGGTCAAGGAGCCCATCGCGGCCGAGTATCACCGGATGCGCAAGGGCCAGGTGATTTTCACGTATCTTCACCTTGCCGCATCCAAAGAGTGCACCGATGCGTTGATTGCATCAGGGTCCACGGCAATCGCCTATGAGACCGTGGAGCTACCAGATGGATCGCTCCCGTTATTGGCACCCATGTCCGAGGTCGCGGGACGCCTGGCGCCGCAGGTGGGTTCCCATGCGCTCATGCGCGCTCATGGCGGACGCGGAGTCCTCATGGGTGGGGTATCCGGTGTGTACGCTGCAAAAGTAGTCGTTTTGGGCGCAGGGGTTGCTGGCATGAATGCCGCGGCCATCGCATTAGGCATGCAGGCCGAAGTTCTCTTGCTCGATAAAAATATCGCCCGACTACGCCAGGTCGATGCCATCTACCAAGGGCACATGCAAACAGTGGCATCCAATGCTTATGAAATTGAGCGGGCTGTCTTGGACGCGGACATGGTCATTGGTGCTGTCCTTGTACCTGGAGCAAAAGCACCTAAATTGATTTCCAATGAATTGGTATCGCGCATGAAGCCAGGGTCGGTTCTTGTTGACATCGCGATCGATCAGGGCGGATGCTTTGAAGATTCCCGTCCCACAACTCATGCGGACCCGACATACCCGATTCACAATTCAATGTTCTACTGCGTTGCGAATATGCCCGGCGCGGTTCCCCACACGTCCACCTACGCGCTCACCAATGTGACATTGCCATATGCAGTTGCATTAGCAGACAAGGGCTGGAAGAAGGCCTTAGCTGATGATCCTGCACTTGCACTCGGCTTGAATGTTCACGATGGTCAAGTGACTTACGCAGCAGTCGCCGAGTCATTTAATCTGCCACTCACCAACGTGGAACGGTTACTCGCCTGAAAGTTGCAGCAGCGATTCGTGGGTACCTCGATCACGTAAGTATTGAGCGAGGGCTCTCGGCCAATACGGTTGCGGCATATAGCCGCGACCTGAATCGATACCTGACGTGGTGTGAGCAACATGACATTGTCGATTTATCGTTTGTCACAGCAAATTCCATCAGTGATTTCGCTGCTTCATTGGCCAAGGACCTCAGTACATCTAGTGCAGCTCGGACAGTGATCTCAGTTCGAGGATTTCATAAGTTCGCTGTAGAGGAAGGATGGGAAGCAGCCAATCCCGCTGTCGATATCCGACCTCCCAGCGTCTCGAGGCGACTTCCGAAAGCGCTGTCCTACGACAGCGTGGTGGCCATTATTGAAGCTGCAGGAAGCACTCAATTACCACTTCGAAACACAGCCATTATTGAATTTCTCTATGGCACGGGGATTCGTATATCTGAACTCGTTGGATTAGATCTTGACGATATTGACCGTGAAAATGAAACGGTCGTTGTTACCGGCAAAGGCAATAAATCGAGGTTAGTACCCGTGGGCTCAATGGCACTCGGAGCCGTGATGCGCTATGTCCACGAGGAACGTGGCGAGTTGCTTGCCAAAAATAAGGGGACTATCAGCCATCGGTTATTCGCCAACACTCGAGGCAAGCCCTTGTCCCGACAGAGCGCATGGGAAATTGTTGCTGAGGCGGCCAAGGGGGCCAAGATTCCTGGGGTGACACCCCACAGCTTTCGTCACAGTTACGCCACCCATCTCCTAGAGCGCGGCGCCGATGTTCGGTCAGTTCAAGAATTGCTGGGCCATTCTTCTGTGACAACGACTCAGATTTACACCATGGTCACCGTGGATACCCTGCGTGAGGTCTATTCGGGTGCCCACCCACGGGCTTTATAGCTCAAATAGGGGCTGGTCGGCGCACACCAATGCCTCATGGAGCGCTCTTTACGCAGTAGGCTGATCCCACCATGTCTGAGTCTGAATTCGCCAATCTGCCTGATATTCCTGAGCCGCCCGTGCTCAGTGAACATGGGCCAGCTCGAGTAATCGCCATGGTGAATCAAAAAGGTGGCGTTGGCAAAACCACCTCCACCGTGTCGTTAGGGGCAGCGCTCGCGGGCTACGGCCGCAAAGTTCTTCTGGTCGATTTCGATCCCCAAGGAGCCCTGTCTGTTGCCTTGGGATTAAATCCCAACGCATCAGATCTATCGATTTATAACCTGCTCACCGACAGCGAATGTCATGTGGGCGATGTCATTACTTCAACGAAAGTTGAGGGACTGGATTTGATCCCTAGCAATATCGATCTTTCCGCTGCGGAAGTCCAATTGGTGAGTGAAGTTGGCCGTGAGTATGCCCTTCAACGTGCACTGGCACCTGTAATCGGAGACTACGACATTGTCCTCATTGACTGTCAACCGTCATTAGGTTTGTTGACTCTCAACGCCTTGACAGCCAGTAATGAAGTGATTATCCCCATGGCTACCGAGTATTTCGCCCTCCGCGGAGTTGCTTTGCTCAAGGACACCATCGACAAAGTTACCTCTCGACTCAATCCTCAACTCAAAATTATCGGTGTTCTACCCACCATGCATGACCCACGCACCCTGCACAGTCGAGAGGTATTGGAGTCCGTCACAGGTGCATTCGGAGACACTGTCTTCACCACCACCATCAACCGCACGGTGAAGTTCCCTGACTCAGCCGTGGCAGGTGAACCCATTACCGAATTTGCCGCTTCGAGTTCGGGAGCCATGGCATATCGACGCCTTGCTCGAGAGGTGCTCGCCCGGTGACATCCGTGGCGGCCGAATCCACAGAAGGTGTTGTCGGCGAGGGTGGTTTCTCTGTAAAAGTAGGAGACTTCGAAGGTCCATTTGACCTCCTTCTATCGCTGATCTCAAAGCACAAACTTGAGGTCACTGAACTCGCCCTCCATCACGTCACCGATGACTTTATTGCCCATATCCGATTACAGGGTGATACCTGGGATCTTGATGAGACAAGTAGTTTCCTAGTGGTTGCGGCGACGTTGCTTGATCTCAAAGCCGCGCGACTCCTTCCACGAGGAGAAG
>CAZVLV010000015.1:0-1054 GCA_964628015.1 uncultured Aquiluna sp.
CAGTCGCGCCCACTGCCTAACCCACCTTCATAGGGCACTTTGGGATTGTCAATGTAATCGTTGAGAGCAGTGAGAAGACCCGTTGAATCGGTGCGGACTACAAACCCGAAAGGCTCGGATGAGACAGAGCCGTCGGAAAGCATGGTGCAGTGCTCCCATGCAAGTTCCAGACCTGGATTCTGCTGTACGAGCGTTTCGATGCTGCCCACCCCCGCGGCGAATGCGAATGCAGATCCGTCGAGCACCAGGGCTACCCCAGCCTCCTCACCATCGGCGTACTGCACGGTTGTTGTCGAAATACCAGCCTGTTGCAAGCGTGCTTGCAGATCAACATCAGCTGTCGTTCCCTTTGTCGTGAATACTGTTTGACCCTCGAGATCGTCGATGCTGTCGAGCACAGTCCCTTCCCTCACCGCGAAACCGCGAGCCACCGTGTAATACGTGTTGGACCAGCCAGCGCTATCGCCTGTCTGTGCGACTCGCACATCTGTTCGTGTGATGCCCGTCCCTGCGATGTCGCATTCACTTGAACCAGGGCGCATCCAAATATCGTCGAACTGCGGGATATCGACAACCTCCAATTCAAGTCCTTGCTCCTCGGCGAATCCACGAAGGAAGCTCACATCCCAGCCCACCCAAGAGCCGTCATCGCCCTTCTCGGCAAACGGTGCAAAGCCCGGGTAAAGGCACACGGTAAGCACGCCAGGCTCAATCGTTTTGCTCTCTGCACTGGAGTCGTTTCCGCCACAGGCAGTGAGCGCCAATAATGTGGCGGCCATAGGAACCATGATCCGAAGCATGTCCGAATACTTGCATATGCATAACACGCATACGGGGTTTAGCCCCGGGAACGCTACGTGGGGCATTCTTTCCGTGACACTTGGTGCCGCAATATTGCCTATTCCTGTGGCGGCCACACCATCTGCAGTGGGCCGCTCTTACCACATCTGAGCGATAGTCGGTGCATCACTTTTGGCTGCAGCAATTCCTGCAGCTACGGCAGGCCCAATTGTTGCCGCATCCATGAAATTCGTCTGCGGGTTTGGGTTGGCTA
>CAZVLV010000015.1:1064-14491 GCA_964628015.1 uncultured Aquiluna sp.
CGAACTACCCTGAGCACGCAATGCTGCCGCCTCGCGCTCTGCAGTGCCCGGGTTGACGCGCTCTGCTATCCCGAATGACGGATTCACATGCTGCGGCGGGTTGGCCTTGAAATCGAACATCCCGATGATCAGTACAGACTTCGCACCGGCGAGCATCTCGGCGTGAGTGCTCGACATGCTCACACCGCCGTCCATGCACAGGCGATCGTCTAACCATGTGGGTCCGTTCACACCCGGAAGTGATGAACTTGCAGCGGCAGCCTGCGCAATGCTTATGCCTGACGCAGCCCCCACGATCACAGACTCACCCGTATAGCAATCGGTACCGGTTGTGTAGTGACCCGCGGGCCACGAAGATAACCCGAGCAGAGCATCAACGGATGCAATGTATTTGTCGTCCGGTGCATTGTGGGCTGCCATCGCAGCGCGTCCGATCTCTTGCAGTGTCGCGGATGTGATCTCGTTGGTCTGACCCATCACGGTCTGGGCTCGAACTTGGGAGCCCGCCCCCTCGGAGATGTTAAGCATCTTGTTAGCCGCTGCCGGGTCCGCACCGAGTTGCTCAAGAGTCTTAGTCAACTCCTGGAGGCGGCCACCCTTGATCGCTGCACCGACGAGTGAGCCTGCGCTTGTCCCCACAGTGACATCCGCCTTGCTCAGGTCCACCCCAGCTTCCAATAGCCCATTGGCATAACCGACCATCCATGCAACAAACCATTCGCCGCCACCGCCAAAAGCAATAGCGCGAGCTGCGCCCGTACCTACCGGACCGTTCTCCTGCATTGTGAGGACTGGCATGCCCTTACCCTTCACGCTTCGTCATGTGATTTATGGATAGGGTCAGAATAGAGGAAGGGTTAATGCGTGTCCGCACAATTCATGCAGAGTCTGCGTACTCCTAGTGTGTGGCACTCGGCTGTGCGATTCGCACTAGCGATTGTTATTGCCGATGCAATTGTGTGGTGGATCTTCCGTGAGGGAACCCCCGTCGTGATGGGCGCATTCGCTGTGATTTGCCTGCTCTACTTTCTCGATTACGACGGCACAGCACGCGAGCGCATAGTCGGCTATACCGCTGCGAGCGCGGTAGGTGTCATTGCCATTGTTCTGGGCACCGTCTTGGCCACCCCGCTTGTCGTGGCCGTTCTCGGAGCTTTTGTGGTGTCCTTTGCTTTCTCTTACGCACGCGTATTGCGTGGCTATGTAGCTCGCGCGTCCGTTGGATTGCAGGGTGCCTTCTTCCTTCCCCTCATGGCAGATGTGTCCGTTGGGGAACTGCCCAGCATGCTGGGATCATGGCTGATCGGCTGTGTCGTTGCAATCATCGCCGGTCTTGTGGTCTTTCCTTATAGGCGCTCAGGAATCGTCACACGACTCATTGCGCAGTGGTTGGATCAGGCTGCTCATGTGACAGCTCCGCGTGCTGAGCGCGAATTCAGTAACGTCACTGTGGATAATCTGGTGGCCACCACACTCGAACTTGATCAGGCGATACACGGGACCCGCGTGAATCCCGGAATTGTTGGGCAGCGGGAGCGTGCGCTGGTCCACTTGGTTGATGGCACCCATTGGAGCATCAACGCTTTTCAGCTATTCGAGTCAACCCGAATGAAGTCGATGGATGATTCTCAAGAACATTCTCAAGAAGATTCTCGAGGCGAAACACTGCTCAGACTCTCTTCCCAGGCCTTCGCAGACGCGGCACTGGCTCTCGAGGCTCCTACACCGCCTAGGAATGTTCCCAACCTCGCTCAGGCACGAGAAGCTGATCTACAGAGTCTCGCGCATGCATCTGCTACCCAGGTGCAACAGCACTACCCCATCCGCCTTATCTCGATCGCCGCAATGCGCATGCTATGGCTCGCCGGATTGGTGCGGGGGCACGCATATCCGAAACCTGATCTTGGCAATGATGCCGACAGTTCACCGCTTGCTCTGCTTAGACTCAATATCGGCTGGCGGTCAGTGTGGTTCACCAACGCGCTACGGACAGGCGCGATGACCGCTGCATGTGTGCTACTCGTACGCGAACTCGGGCTCAGTCACGGACTGTGGGTCGTTTTAGCTGCACTATCCGTGACGCAGGTGACATTCTCCGCTTCCTCAAGTGGGTCATCTTCATTGCGCATCGGACTCGGCGCAATGGCGGGGGTTGCCGTCGCTTCCCTCGGCACGCTTCTGCACTTTCCCCACATGGTGTTTGTCATCCTGGTACCTGTACTCGCATTCCTCGCCGTCGTAGCTTCGAACGTGGGCGTCTTTACAGCACAGTTCATGTACACACCGTTTGCGCTCGCGAATCTGGCCGCAATCGAATGGGCAAGTGATCGAGACCTTGAACTCGCACGTTTAGAAAACATTGCACTCGGGGCACTCATTGCAGCGATTTTCGCTGTTGTGATTTTCCCCTTCGGTCTCTCGAAGCAAGTGGTTCGACAGTCAGAGTCGGCCGCGGCATCATCACGGGAGTACCTGATGGCGGCAATCACGGTTGCGCAGGGCGCCGATGTACAGGGAGTGGAAGACCTCCGGAAGACAGCTCTGCGAACGACCACCCAGCTTGAATCCACGATTGGCGCTGATTCGATCAGGCCGACCCTCACACACAGCCAAATGAGAGCAGCTCGCAGAGCAGACAGCGGTTCGCGCGACCGAATTGTGGGAGGTGACGCATGCCTCGACCTGGCAAAGCATCGGAGTAATGAGCCCGAACTGCACCAGGTCGTGGACGATTTGGCCGAGTGGTGGAGCCGTAGCCCACTGCTAAATCAACCAGGTAATTAATGACCTTAAGATGATGTTATGAATCTGGGAACTGTGCACGAACGGCATGAAATAGCAACGAATATCCGCGGTGCTCGCGCCTGGCGGATTAGATACTCATCGCAGGATTCATTGGGAGTTGCTACCGAGTCAACCGGGTTGGTCATTGCTCCCATTAACGGTGGAAACGACCTACCAGTGGTCACCTGGGCGCATGGAACCACGGGTTTAGGTGACGCAGCATGCCCATCTGCCCAACCCGATCCGGTACGTGAACTCACCGTGTATTTCTCAGCCGAGGCAACTCAATCCATTGATTACGGTGTTCCAGGTCTTCAAGGATTTATTGATGAGGGATGGATTGTGTGTGCAACGGACTACCAAGGCTTGGGCACACCGGGAATGCACCATTACACAGTCAATATAACCAATGCGATTGATGCGGTCACCATTGTTCATGCTGCTCGCGCCATGGACATTGGAGCGGGAACACAATTTGGCTGCATGGGCTGGTCCCAAGGAGGCGGAGCTGCTGCGGCTGCCGCTGAACTCGATGCCAACATTTACGGCGAGCTCACCCTTGTCGGCACGGTGCCCATCTCACCGGGCGTGGGCAAGATCGCAATGGCTAATCCCGTGGGACCTGCACAAGCGCTCACGAATTCAGATGTACCTCCTGATTCACATCTCGTGATGCTGCTATTCGGTACCGCAGCGGAGAACCCGCAACTTCAACTGTCCGAAGTCTTTTCCCCCTTAGGTGTCAGCATTCTCACCGAAGCATGGAACACCCAGCCTGTTCATCATCTCAATGACACCATTGCGCGGTTATACCGACTTAAAGGTGCCATCCTGCAAATCCAGCCGGGCGTATTGCCAGCATGGCAGGCCGCAATTGCAGCGGGATCCGCAACGCAGAAGAAACCCGTGTGTCCAATCTTTGTGTGCATGGACACCTTCGATGGCGGAACCGTTGTCCCCGTCGCCTGGCAAACCGATTACGTCAAGGCTGCGCAATCACTGGGTGGCGATGTTTCCACCAAGGAATATCCCAACGATGACCACTTCAGTTTGCCCACAAGTTGTATTGCCGATGCAACTGCATGGTTAAGGCCGCTGTTCACCAACAAATGAACGAGCTACCTTCTCGCCGTTCTAATGGGAATCCGTACTTCCTTCGGAATTCAAGGATGCGGCAAACTCATCAAATGAACGAACAGATTGAATGAACTCCACTCGAACTCCATCCGGATCAATCATGTACACAGCACGACCTCCTGCATTTGGACCAATCGTGGGTGTAACTGGAGGCGAGACCGAATCAATCCCCGCTGACACCAGTTGCTCGTATAGTTCGTCAAGGTTGTCGACAAAAAATGCGATATGCAATGTGCCCGAATTTGCATTCCTCGGATCAATGGGACGTGCGTTAACACCACCGTATTCGAGGAGCTCCAATCGACCATCTGAACCCGGCAGCTTTAATACAGTGACGTTGAGGTCTACCTCGGGATAACCAACCAATTCACCGATATACGGGGCCTGTGGATTCCAAGAAAAAACTTCTTCAAATCCCAGCAAGTCGCGATAAAACTCTAATGAACGCTGTAGTGATTGCACAGTAATGCCAACGTGATGAAAAGCCCTGATTGCTTCCATGATTCAACTACTCCTTCACAATTCGTTGCGGGTCGTTTTCAATCTATCTGTCATTCCATGTGACACGAGTCCCGTGCTCGGGAAGTGAGGGACCTGGCCATCGGATATCTGAATTACCTGATGAAAATCGTGCTACAGGACCTTGCATCGTGATTCCATCTACGTCGACAAGTGACCCTCTGAACTGTATGTGCGGATCGTTTACCAGTGCTTTCATGTCGTGGACATACGAGATCGCGGCATCTGCTGATTCGAGTTGTGCAACTACGTCCAGTGAGTCACGTTCGGCAATCCACTTTGTCACGGCCTCTTCAAGGGCTGTTCGATTCTCGCTTCTGGATTGAAAATTAACGAATCGTGCATCGCCGTCAAGTCCGCACACCGTCAAGATTCTTTGAGCCACACTTTCTGCTGAGGATGAGAGCGCAATCCACACACCATCGCGACATCTATATGTACCCCGGGGCACCGAATAAGGGATTCCTGATCCGAGGCGGGGTTGTAAGTAGCCGAGATGAACAAAAGCGGAAGGAAGTGGGCCCATGAGTTGGAGCATTGACTCAAGAAGGCTGATATCAATGGTGTCTCCCTCGCCCGTCAACTCGGCTTTGCGAAGTCCCATGACCACGGCAAAAGCTCCGACAAGCGCCGTTACTTCGTCGGTGAGGGCAATCGGCGGAAGAAGGGGTGCGCCTTCGGGCTCACCCAGTAAACCTGCCAGACCTGAAAGGGCTTCTGCATTAGTGGCGAAGCCCGGTCTCTGGGAGTAAGGACCATCTTGACCAAATCCTGTCACCCTAAGAATGACAAGTCGAGGGTTTATCTCGTGGAGATCACTTGGAGCAAGACCGAGTTTTTCTAGTCGGCCCGGGCGCATGTTCTCTACCAAAACATCCGAGTCGCGGACCAGGTCAAGAAAGTATTCTCTGTCGCTTTCATCCTTGAGATCTAGCGATACGCATCGCTTACCTCGATTCACAATTTTCCAATAAAGCGAGTCATCGTCTGGATCTATTTGCCATCCCAGATTTCGAGTTGCGTCACCACCTGGTCGCTCAATCTTTATGACATCGGCGCCGAAATCGGCTAGGTGCCGCGCCGCACCCGGACCCGCCACTACCGTGGCCATGTCGAGAACCCTGACTCCTTCAAGCGGCTGCAACGAAATCACCATTGGGTTGTTTGACTCGGCTTACTAGGCAGGATGCGTTCGCAGAAAATTTAGATGAAGTGCTTTTTCGTTCAACAATGAAACCGACGAGCGTAAACATTAAGTGTTGTGGTTTTTGAGCTGGACTCAAGATGCATCCACGACCATAAACGGATCACCAAGTTCAAGCTCTTCATCGACAGAGGCAATAAGCTCAACAACGATGCCAGCGATTGGAGTAGGGACATCAACGGTTGCCTTGTCAGTCTCCACTTGCATGACCGGTTGATTTGCTGCTACCTGATCACCTACCTGCACGAGCCACTGCGCAACAACAACTTCAGTAGAAGTCTCAGCCACTCTGGGTAACTTCAATACACTTCGCAAGATTATTCTCCTTTACTCTTCACAATTCTTGTCACTACTTGTACGGCATTGCTGGATGGGCAGCTAGAGGAGTCACCGTGATCTCCAAATAGGGATACATGGGCAAGGATGCCAAAACGTCATGTAAATGTTGTGGGCTGGAGGCGCGCCAAATCCCCACATTTTCACGTCTTGCCACAATGCGATGAATACTGTGAATGGTTCCATCAGAAACAAGTTCACGAGCCCGCGTCAACTCGGCATGGACGAGTCGATCACGTACACCATCTTCTAAATCGACCGGGATGTTGTTGCGAATCGATACCAAATAGAAAGATGTATCAGGCGTCGATTGCTCAATTGAACTTTCATTCATGACGGGTCACTTAGACAAACTCGAAGAGGTCTTCGATCGGTGGCTCGGGTGAGGCAAGAGCTGCTTCCGTGGCCCTGTCTACTTCAGCACTAATTCGCTGACGCCTTTCTTCAAGTTGTGCATCGGAAAGTCCGAGTGAACGGGCATAGAGATTAATCGGGTCCCTCAAGAGCCATTCATCGAGTTCCCCTGCTGGACGGTAAGTGGCTTGGTCGGCTCGTGAGTGACCGCTGTACCGGTATGTTTTCATCTCTAGCAATGTTGGACCCTCCCCTGCACGGGCTCTCGACACAGCGGTTGTCATTGCATCCATAACTGCATCCAGATCCTGACCATCGACGATGACGCCTGGCATGGCAAAAGAATCAGCTCGCTGGGCAAGATCTTCAATTGGGGTAGTCAACTGAATTCGACTGTATTCACCGTAGAGATTGTTTTCCACGACGAAAACGACCGGGAGCTTCCATATGGAAGCAAGGTTCAGGGTCTCATAAAAAGCCCCAATATTTGTTGCACCATCACCGCAGATAGCAACGGCGATGTCGCCCGTGCCTTGGTACTGCGCGGTCAGTGCTGCACCTGCCGCCACGGGATATCCCGCACCCACGATCGCGAAGGTTGGCAAGAGTCCCACCTCCACTCCGCACAGGTGCATCGATCCACCTAATCCACCCACACACCCAATGACGCGACCTGCGATTTCTCCGACAACTGCAGTCGGAGTCACGCCAAGGCTTAGTGCTGTTCCATGGCCACGGTAGGTACATGTGACCCAGTCACTTGTGGAGATCGTTGCTGCAATTCCTACCGAGATCGCTTCTTGTCCATTCGATAAATGTGTACTCCCTCGAATAAAACCATCATTAAAGAGCGCCTGCAATTTACCTTCCACCGCTCGAATTTCGATCATGCGATCAAGTCGCGCTTCTGGACTTGAAAGTTCACTGCGGCGCCGAAGCGACTCCTCGACCAAAAAATCTTTTTGTGTGTGATCGGTCATGCGCGTGCCAACCCTTCTAATTTCCACCATGGTTCAGGAGAGCGTCCACTTGTCATGTACGCATCTATTTGACTGCGAATTACTTCTGCGTTGGGGAGATAACGAGATTCCAAACTGGCGGCATAAGGAACTGGGGTGTCGGGCAACGTAATCCGATGAACCGGCGAGAGAAGTTGACCGAATAACTCCCGAGAAACTTCAGCTGCAATCTCAGTTCCCCAACCCCCTGAATACGGAGACTCCTCGACAATCACCAGGCGACGTGTGCGTGATACCGACTCCAATACAAGTTCACGATCCCAGGGGATGAGGGTGCGTAAGTCAATGAGTTCTGCATCAATCTGTCCGTCCTGAATGGCTGCCGCGGCGTGCTTCACCATTTGCCCTAATGCCACAACAGTGACATCGGACCCGCTGCGAAGGATAGATCCTTTGCCGAGAGGAATGATTCCTGCTTCGCCCAATGTGACTTCCCCTCGGTCCCCATAAAGACTTCTCGTTTCTAAGATGATGACCGGATCGTCATCGCGGATTGCAGATCGCAGTAATCCATAGGCAGTTTGCGGATCTGATGGAACTGCGAGTTTCAGTCCTGACGTACCGCGAAACCATTGATCCAGCATTTGAGAGTGTTGACATCCAAAACCAAGCCCAGCGCCAGCAGATGCCCGAACAGTCAAAGGAACATTAAGTTTTCCTCGCGATAAGAATCGAAACTTGCATGCCTCGGTTGTGAGTTGGTCAAGAGCCACACCGATGAATTCGATGAACATCATTTCGACCACGGGTCGTAGTCCTGTCGCAGCAGCACCTACCGCTGCACCCAAAAAGCCCATCTCTGAAATTGGTGTATCACGTACCCGGCGAGCGCCAAACTCTGCCTTTAGTCCCTCAGTTGCCTTAAACGGTCCACCAGCCTCGGCAATGTCTTCGCCCATCAGAATGACAGAGGGATCAGACTCGAGTTCATCTGCCAACGCCCTGATAACGGCTTCTCGCATGCGTAACTTCGGCACTTCAGCATCTCCTTCTCTGTCGCAGCATTCCGAACCTAATCACGGATGCCTTGTGGTGTCAATCGATTTACTAAACAACCATCTCTTCCGGTAAGTCGATGAGGGCACCGTCTGGGTCATCCACTTCTTGCTGATGTATCCAACCGAGATCGATGAGTCGACCAAAACCTGGAGCATCTTCCAATGGCTCCATAAATCCATCGGATCGAATAACTGGTTGCTCTAATCCATCGTCCATCGGGTGTACTCCCGTGCCGGGAATTCCCCACTCAATTGGCGCATCAGTGACCCCAAAGGCGCTCATGAGCCTGGAATGCACATGCGGAAACATGTGTGGAGCCAATGGCACTTCGTATTCGCGTGCCAGTGAAATGAAACCAGGCATGCGCGTCACTCCGCCGTTCGTAGTTGCATCGGCTCGAATAACGTCAACCGCACCAGCTTCTAACAGTGCCCGCGGATGGTAAGCGCCTCCCTGTTCATCACCAATCGCAATGGGAGTTGCAGAACCCCGGTTGACTTCGGCCGCCATGACGGCATCGCCAGGAGGAAGGATGTCTTCAATCCAACCAAGATTAAGGTCACGGACCCTGTGCTCAAACTCCAATACGTCGCCCGCTGAACGGAGCACCATGTTGATATCAAAACCGATCCACGCGTCAGGTGCAGCCTCTCTCGCAGCGCGAAGTCGTTCCACAGATAAATCAAGGTTGGAAGAAATCGGTATTTTGAAGCGTCGCCACCCTTGACTGAGCAGGCCTGTGACTTGCTCAGCTAATGCTTGCGGAGGGATGTCCGGTGGATACCCAACTATTGCCGTTGCAGGCAGAGCCTGCGCAGTACCTCCCAGTAACTTCGTGATAGAGACATTCGTTAACCGTGCGTGCGCATCCCAAGCTGCAATATCAATAATTGACAGCGCTCTGTGTCCAATACCTGAAGCATGGACTGCATGATTCGACCACAGTGCTCTGTAGAAACTTTCAGAGGGTTCCAATGCGGAATGGCTAATGTAATGAGGAGCAATGGTTCTCTCAACGATGCTACTGATTGGACCATCTCGCGTAAGGCCATATGCAACACCCGAAGTTCCGTCTGACGTATCAATACGGACCATGGCAAATTCTCGATGCTTCATGATCCAATATCCGTAATTGATCGGAACCGGCAGAATATGCCGAATTGTTGCAACACGAATGTTTGTAATTGTAGAAATTGTGACCTCCTAAGCAGTCAAATAACCATCGTCACACATGAGCGTGTGACCATTAACAAGTTCACTGGCTGATCCTGCGAGGAAAATTGCGGAACCAATAAGTTGACGAGGAAGTCCCAGCCTGTCAACAATCATTCGGGATCTGATGAAATCTGATGTGACGCTTGAAGTCGCAGACACTTTTCGAGTCAAAGCCGAATGCATGAGTGTTGGACCAATGGCATTGACTCGCACCCCTCGAGGGCCCCATTCAAGTGCCAAAGACTTGGTCAGTTGCACCACGCCGCCCTTTGAGGCGAGGTAGGCACTGGCCAACGGGTAGGCGCGAAATCCACCTATTGATGCAATGTTGATGATGGATCCATGTCCTGCCTCAAGCATTGCTCTACCAAAAACTTGAGAAGCTAAAAATGTGCCTTTGAGATTGAGATTAAGGACGCGATCGAATTCCACCTCAGGAAACTCTTCGGCTACACAACGAAATGCTGTTCCTGCACTATTCACCAGTACTTCCGGTGAAGAACCCTGCTGGCAAATTGCCAGGTGTGCGGATTCAATCGATTCACTCGAAGTGACATCGCACATCCAACTAGTAGCCGCTCCACCGGCTTGTGCAATGGCCAACTCGGTGCGCTTGAGCCCATCCATGTCTACATCGAGCAAAATCATATTCGCGCCGGCCTGAGCTAAACCTTGAGCAATTGCCGCTCCAAGCCCGCTTGCCGCACCAGTAACGGCTATTCGTTTACCTGTGAGGTCGAAAAGACCTTGCACATAATTATCGGGCACCTCTTCTAGTTCACTGAAGGAATCTACGTATTCAGCCATCGTTATCGTCCTCACTTTCATCGGGAACAATGGTGGAACTCACAGCATTTAGGTCAACCAAGAGAAGGTTCCCAAGAAACTGCGGATATGTACTGTCTGGGAGAACTCCCGCATCAGTCACAATAAGATTTCCACACTCATCGAATACGCAGGTTGTAGGTAAACCGCCACAAGAAAAACGTCGAATATGTTCCCCGCTCATAGAGATCACATCAATGCACTCACCCGTTATTGATGTGACATAGATGTGATTGTCTGTCGAAATCGATATGCCACCTGCTGCTGATAGTGGGTCTGGGAGCTGCGCAATGACTCGCACTTCGGCGTCAGATAACTCCTTCACCAAGCCCGTGGGAGACTCAACCCAAATTATTGATCCCGAGTTCGAAAACGCAACGCCATCGAGTCGACAAGGTGGATCAATTTCCATGAGAAGCTCACCCACACCTGATTCGTTTACGCGAAATAGTCTTGATGGCTCCGGATTTTCAACGCCGTAGTCGCCGTAGTCGCTGAAGTACAGCCACTCGTCTGTGGACCACACGAGATCACGGGGCCCATTCACACGAATGCCATCAACTTCGGTCACAAACTCTTGCACGGTGTGACCATCAGCTGAAACCCATTGAATACTAGGTTGCATTCTTTTTTCGGCACGCCATGTTCCTGTAATTCCACCGTTCTGTGCCACCAGCAATGAGTCATCCATATTGAGGACGCACGCTTGTGGGCCACCCCCCGTGTGGGCGTGGCTATACAGATCACGTCCACTCTCCCAGACGGAAACTTGACCTCGAAAAGTTTCAACGAAAAAGATCCGGCCATCTGGCGCCACAGTTGGCCCATGTGGCCATCCGAGTCCGCGAGCCAGAACCTTATAGGGTGCCTTGACCACCTCATGTGTATCCATTGCGCCCACCGAATCTCAAGTTCGTGTCTAGTTGCATCGCACACTCTTATGCGTGGATCGAAAGGCGAGTAAATCCATAGCATTAACGGTTTTTTGATTGTTCATGAAAACAAAGTTGGGGAGATACTCACCCTTTAAACGATCGGAAAAGTCCACGGTATCTCGCGCTTCAAATCTTTTTTACGGCAGTGAACCCACCGTCAACTCGAATGTCTGTTCCCGTTATATATGAAGCACTTTCGGAAACAAGAAATGTCACCACATTGGCGACTTCATTTGGATTTCCAATTCTGTCGAGTACATTTGCTTCTCGAACATTTGCGAGAAATTCGTCTGCCTGCTCGCGATTCATGGAGGCAAGATCTCTGCGAAGCATGGGTGTATCTATTGTTCCCGGGCTAATTGAGTTGACGCGTATTCCCAGCGGCCCTGCTTCCAATGACAGTGTTCGGGCAGCTGCAATCAATCCAGCTTTGGTAGCCGCATAAGCAACACAACCACGAAGACTATGCGTTGCCTGCACAGAACTAATGAAAATCACATTTCCGCGATTGATTTCCGACATTTGCTTCATACCTTCTCGAGCACAAACAAGTGCTCCTTGTAAGTTCACCGCCATCACGCGATCAAGTTCAGAATCAGTCATGCTTACAAAGTCTGTGTACAGAGCAATTGCAGCGGATGCAACAACTACGCTCACGGGCCCAAAGGTCGCTTTCGCCAGAATGAAAGCATCGGCGACCTGCTGTGGACTTGATATGTCGCAATGACTTGTTCGAATAGCCAACTGCTTACTTTCTGCTTCACTTTGCAAGAGCTTCATTGACTCGTTGTCGATATCAAGAACAAGGACTTTGGCGCCGAGTTCTGCCAAGGTCAGAGCTACTTCACGGCCGATTCCCGCAGCTCCCCCGCTGATCACTGCGACCTCGTCAGCCAGTGAAGAGGCGGCTGAGTGTGATGCACTGTTGTCCATAAAGCTTCCTTAGATGTGTTTTGACGATCGGGGTGCTGGCTGTGCCGACTGTGCCACTTTCGCATCTTCTGCACTGAATGTAAGGAGATTGACCGTTCTACTCAATCGATTTACTTTTTCGTTACCGAAACGTAATAAATGTTCCAATTCGTCTATGAGTAGTGAATATGTTCGATTGATTGACCGGTACCTAATTCATGCCAATACACGCTTATCCCATGCGCACTTATCCCATGCGCACTGGCACACCTTGGATGCCACTCGATCGAATCACTGAGACATGCCAGCGTCCCAGATTGGGCCAAATCAGGTCGGTGAGGTCTGTCCCGGAAAATAAAACATTGGTCGGAGAAGCCAACACGGTGCCTTCTGGATCCTCAGCAAGTTTCTCCAGACCCCCTTGGGGTGTCCACAACCACACAACGTCAGGGCGATAGTTGCTGATTACCACTCCACCTCCAACTGTCACCGCTACACCATCAGGAACACCCGGAATGTCCGTCACAAATTCAGCGGGCATAGCTTTCCCGTCCGAGTCAAAAGCAATTTTCCACAGCCTTCCTGGTGTACTTTCCAGCACCCACACGAATGTCTGATCTTCAGAGAGAGCCATGCCATTGGGAAAATCACGAAGTTCAGTAGACCATTCACGAGCAATGCCGCCCTGCGGCCCGACACTCATGATCTTCCCGTCGCGGCCTTTCCATGAACCTGAGTCTGTAAATAAAAAGTTCCCGTTAGGCACGAAGCAGCCCCAGTTCGGTAACTTCAATGGACCGACCTCACTAGCATCACAAAAAATTTGGTAGTCGCCTGAATCTGGTGCAATCGACCAAATGCATGCCGCACTCGCGTCACATGCAAGTAAATTTCCATCGGTCCTCGCCGCTAATCCAAGGATCAATCCCTCACCTGGAAGCACCGCTATTAATTCCGGTGAACCACTCAAGGGATTCAGTCTGAAGATTTGACCAGCTTCTCCGCCAACATAAATCTGTCCGTCGGCAGTCGCGGCAATTCCTTCGGAATGGTCTAAGCCGACACAGAATTGTTCAATCTGAGGTAGTTCGAAACGTGTCATCAGGGCTATACTCCAAACTAGAAAATGATTGTTTACCAATCAATTGGCGCTCATACCGATGCAAGTGGATTAAATCACAGGACTAC
>CAZVLV010000016.1:0-3090 GCA_964628015.1 uncultured Aquiluna sp.
CGCACCAAATTGGTATGGATTGAAACACCCACAAATCCACTACTGAATATCGGAGACATTGCTGCAATTGCAGGCGTCGCTCACGCGGGTGGGGCTCTCTTGGTTGTGGACAATACATTCGCATCTCCATACCTGCAGCAACCGCTATTGCTTGGTGCCGACATCGTCTTGCACAGTACAACGAAGTACATGGGTGGCCACAGCGATGTTGTGGGTGGATCCCTTGTTGCGATAGACCCTGTACTTTGTGATCAACTGGCGTATCACCAAAACGCTATGGGTGCGATAGCTGGACCATTTGATTCATGGTTGGTGTTACGCGGGTTAAAGACACTCGGCGTTCGCATGGATCGGCATAACGCCAATGCCGCAGACGTTGTTGCTTTCCTGCAGACTCAGGATTCTGTGAGCGAAATTTTCTGGCCAGGTCTGCCTGATCATCCCAACCATGATGTGGCCCTCAAGCAAATGAAGGGATTCGGTGGCATGGTGTCTTTCCGCGTAAAGGCTGGGGAGCAAGCTGCCCTTGATATTTGCGCGAGAACATCTGTCTTCACACTTGGTGAATCTTTGGGTGGCGTGGAGTCGCTGATTGAGCACCCAGCTCGGATGACCCATGCATCGGTCAGCGGCAGCCCCCTTGAAGTTCCCAGTGACCTCATTCGTCTCAGCGTGGGAATAGAAGATTCAGAGGACCTGATCGCAGATCTAGAAAAGGCGATGAACGCGAATTAGAAATTCATTAGCGCGATCTGAAATAAGGACGATGTCAACATGGGAAAGCTTGTGTCAATGCCCAATGGACTTCGAGTCCAACTATCGACTCGAGAAGAATTTTTTGGATTCACAAGGTCATTCACCATTCCTTGGGCGCAAATAATCAACATCGCCGAGGTAACGGACCTGTGGGTGCAACTGCGTGGCATACGCGCACCGGGGACAGGGTTACCCGGCGTGATCATGCTAGGCACAACCCGTTATCAGGGTAAAAAGGATTACAACGCCGTGTACGGACACAAACCTGGATTCGTTATTTCCTTGTCGGGCAATCCCTTTTGTCGGGTGCTGCTAACGAACACCGACAATCAGGTCAGGCCTGAAGTTCCCGTTAATTAGTTAGTTAGTTGCGACCTGAAGGGGTAACTCAAAGGTATCGGCTACCCGGCACGTGTCGCCAGAACAAGTACTCAATTGCTGCAGTTGTCGCGATAACGATGCAACGAGTAGCGGATCAGCCGTCTTTATGATGTTGACCATTTCATAAGGGTCTGTTTCTCGGTTGTACAGCGTCCGTGAACCATCCTTGTACTCGACGTACAGCCATTCGGGTGTTCGAAGTGCGAAATACTGCGGAGGGGCGTTCTTTTGAAAGTCTGGATCCTTGGGTGTGGAAATTCCAAGACTTTCAGAAAGCGCAGCATCGCGCCAATTCTCAGGAGCCTTCCCTTCGTCGAGGAAAGTGCGTAGTGAGCGTCCGTCCACCCAATTAGGTGTGACTCCGCCCAGAATGTCCGTGAAGGTTGGGGCCAAGTCAATGGTGCTCGTCATATCATTCACTCGAACTCCCGCTGGTATTCCTGGCCCGATGACGATCATGGGTACGACAGTGTCGCTTGCATAGGGTGTGCGCTTACCTTTGAACATTCGACGCTCAACCATGTGGTACCCATTGTCAGCAGTAATAACCACGAGTGTGTTCTTGTCGCGGCCAGTTGCCCTGAGGGTTGCCATAACGGAGTCGACCGAGTCCGCAACAGATTCTGCGGATTGTGCTCGCTTGCGCCATTCTCTGTCAGCCTTAGCGCGGACTTTGGGTCCGAGTGGTTTTTTATTCTGCATCCACTTGGGTTCATCTACCCCGTATGCGTTGTACGTAGGGTTGCGGGGAGCGATGGTTCCGAGCTGCTTATTGCGATTTCGCTCGGCGACAGGTGCCGGCTTATGCGGACTATAGGTGGAGAGCTCAAGGAAGAATGGTTCTTGTGCGGTGCGAATGAAGTTTGTGGCCTTGTTGGTGATGACATCGTTGAGAAAATCAGTAGTTTTATTTCCGTAGCGCTTTAACTTGCCATTGTCATTGAGTACATAGTTGTACCCGGTGTAGGAATCACCCCGTGAAATGGGAACGCCCCATTCACTCCAACCTGGTGGGACGTACGTGGCATCTTTGGGCTTTTCTGGGTAGTCGTTGAGGTACTTACCGTAAAGCGCAGTTGTGACGCCCGCAGCGGTGAGCCAGGTAGGTAGGCAATCTTTCTCGTGGCCCAGATCTCTAAAGGTTGGCCATCCACCACCAGTTTCCACAATATTGGAGATGACGCGGTGATTGTGAATGTACTGTCCGCGAAATATTGAGACACGAGAGGGGCAACAGAGGGAATCGGTCACCGTGTGGTTGGTAAATGTGATTCCCTGTTCAGGCAGTGCAGCCAAACGAGGAACTTGATTGAACAGGTACCAGTCCAGATCATCGGCAAGAATAAAGACGACGTTTTTGATATCAGCGGTTGTAGGGCCCGCGGGTACAAGCTCAGGCAGTTCACCATCGGCTACTTCACCATCGGCAACTTCAGTGGTCTCAGGGTTTGGGGTGACCGAATCCGCTTGGGCCGGAGTGCTCTGGGTGGACGAAACAAAAAAGACCGTAGCGGTAATGATCAATACCAATGCCGTGCCCGCAGCCACGAGGGCATTGACCCACGTTCGAGGTGTGCGGGTGGAGTGAGGTACTTCCTGGGAAGGCAAGCCGCGTCCCTTTCAGTTGTTTATGCAGTGTGTTGGGCGACCAGCAGGTCTAGAACAGACTACGTCATGGGTGTGGAAGGCAGATCAGGGTCCACATCCTTTTTGCCCGATTGGGGTGTTTTTTGCAGTGTTTCAGGCATTCTGATCACGAGCAAAATGGGCAAAAGTGCAAGCGCTGCGCCAGCAGCAAAGGCCCAATTAAAGTCGAAGAGATCCACAAGGAGCCCGGCAAGGAGAGGGCCGATAATTGCTCCCACATCACTCATCATTTGGAATGTGGCCACCACAATGCCGCCCTTTTTCCCTCCCATGACATCGCCCACCACGGCTGATGGGGCCGACCCG
>CAZVLV010000016.1:3100-13794 GCA_964628015.1 uncultured Aquiluna sp.
TGCTGAGCCGAATCCTTGAATAGCCATGGAGGCAAAAAAGAGGACAGTTCCAAGGAGAGCTGTGGAGCCCAGTCCGTTTACGGCAATATCAGAAGCCGTGAGTGCAATCATTCCGACCGCTGTCGCAATGCTTCCGTACAGCAAAGCCTTGCGGCGACCATCCGTGTCTGCCATTCGGCCTGCCGGTAACAGCATTACTGCCTGTACTGCTGCCGCAGCCAAAAATCCAAAGCCAGATAGGGATGGGCCTCGTTGAAGCCCTTCCACGACGAAGAGGGGAACAATAGAGCTTCGAAGCCCAAAGGTAACGAATCCTGATATCAAGTTGGTGCCGAGTGCAGCTTGATACGCCTTATTGGAAAGAGCTGAACGGAGTTCTTGAAATTTATTTGCTTGTCCTTGCGAAACTGATTCTTCGCGATCGAGTAATCGAGCGCGGGTGAGGAAAATCATTGTGACCATTGCAGCGACAAAGAGCGACGCAGCATAGACAAAGAATGGTGCTCGAATTGAGATTGCAACGACGATTCCACCAACAGCAGGCCCGGCAATACCTCCCAACAGAAATCCGCTCTGAAATGCACCGGCTGCCCGCCCACGTTGATTGGAGTCCACAACTCTCAGAAGCAATGCCATTGCCGAAACGGTGAACATAGATGATCCGATCCCACCTATTCCACGAAAAGCGATTAACTGCAAATAGGTTTGAGAAAAACCTGCAATTGCACTGGAAATTGCAACAATGAGTAGACCACTAGTAAGAACCATGCGTTCTCCGAGTCGATCCACCAGTCCGCCTGCAACCGGTGCAAATACAAAACGCATTAAGGCAAAAACAGAAATCACGGCACTTGCCTGGAGTGCGGTGACATCGAAAGTCTTGGCAAAGACCGGAAGAGATGGAGCGAGAATTCCGAATCCGATGGCCACGAAAAATGCGATCACTGTCAGAACAGCTACTTCTTTCGGAAGGCCTTTGAGTAGTGGCGTTCGTCGAACTGTTCCCCCAAGACGGCGAGTGAAGGATGTGCGGCCCTGTCCACTTTCATCAGGATTGTGTTGGCCGCTCACAAAGCTCCAATCCTTGTCGGGGAATATGTTCGGGATCCAACTCACGCGTAATGAGTGCAGGTTAAGCGAGTGCGCGCTCCCAACGGACAGATGATGACTCTACTGGGCTTTTTCCACACAACGAACCAGCCTCTACTGTTTATGGGTATCAAACAGGCAAGATAGAGATATGTCGCCGGTCTCCCGAAGCCTCGATCAAGTGGATCTCCAGCGGGCGAGGGTTTATGCGGCAGAAGATCAATTCGCTGCCCTCATGAATCGCGGGGGTTCGGTTGATTTCTTTGGCAGCCAGATTGATATTCCGATCCAGCGAAGGTTTGGTGACATTGATTCCGTCAGGACGTATGTCGAATCCGTTATTCAACTTCTGAGGGATACTGATCCGAATCTCTCACTTCCGCATGTTCGTGTCCGTAGAGGTTCTACTCGGGCTCATTATGAATTCGAAACTCAGACAATGGCCTTCCCCGTCAATGACCAGTGGGCTCTCCGCGAAACTGTCATTCTGCATGAATGCGCTCACCATGTGACTCTGGCAAGGCACGGATCCCAGGTGCCATCGCATGGAAACGAGTACGTCACGTCAATGCTGGAACTTGTCAGTCGCGTCCTTGGCGAGGGACCCGCGCTCCTCCTGCGCACGGGCTACCAGGAGCTAGAGGTTCCAGTGACATCGGTAGGACAACAGTCGTGAAATTAGATCGCATTGCGGCACTGTTGGCCAAGGCTGAGAGAACTGACAATCCAGATGAAGCAGATGCGTACCTGACTAAAGCTCAATTGCTTGCAACCTTAGCCAGTATTGACCTAGCATCCGCTCGAAATTTCACTCGAAATGCTGAATCAACTTCTCCGATAACGCGCACGATCACTATTGGAGAAAAAGGTAAAAGAGCAAATACGCATCTGGTGAACCTTTTTGTCGTGGTAGCACACTCCAATTCCGCTCATGTTGATGTTGCCCGCGACTCAACCTATGTCCTCTGTTTCGGCATGCCGAGTGACCTTGACTCTATAGAAACATTATTTGCGTCAATTGCTGTGCAAATGACCTCGCAGGCCAATGCTTATGTAACTTCTGGGTCATGGCGCGGTGAAGTATTTGATGGACGTGTCCGAGTAAATGGCAAAATCACCAGACGCAGAAGAGAGTTTACGGCACAAACTGCGCGTGCGGCGTTCTACCGGGCATACATACTTCGAATCGACGAACGCCTTCGCGATGGTCGAAATCAGGCAATTCAGGAGAGTGATCGCGTGAATGTCGGGCACATTCACGCAGGGGGTGAATCGGGGGCGTTGGTGCTGGCAGGTAAAGAGAAAGCGGTTGCTGAATTTCACCGACGCACTTCCCAAGCTCGTGGCTCATGGAGTGGATATTCAGGTTCGGCCACTGCGCACTCGGGCTCTGCCGCATCCGCCGGTAGAACAGCTGCATCTCGAGCACGCCTAGGAGAGCCCACATTAGGAAATAGGAAAGAGTTGGGAGGAAGCCGCAAGCAATTACGGGGCGGATCGTAGGCACAGACCTGTGTACCTGCCATGATTCGGCAGTGACCGACACGGTAACCCTTTCTGACATTGAGCAGGCGCGTGAGGCAGTAGCAGGAGTTATCAATCAAATACCCATCGCGAATGCCAGGTGGTTGAGTGAACTTGTCGGCGGTCCGGTATTTCTCGTGCCAGAGAACTTGCAACGAGCTGGATCATTCAAGATCCGGGGAGCGTTCAATCGACTATCTCGACTTACCCCTGAGGAAAAGAAACGTGGTGTGGTGGCGGCGAGCGCGGGTAATCACGCTCAAGGAGTTGCGCTGGCTGCGCAGACGTTAGGAATCAAGTCCACGGTGTTCATGCCGATTGGTGCAACCATCCCGAAGGTAGAGGCCACAAAAGGCTACGGCGCGGATGTTGAATTTTTTGGTTATTCCATAGATGAAGCGCTCACCGCGGCACAAGAGTTTGCTGATCGGACCGGGGCCATTCTTATTCACCCTTTCAATCACAGCGACATCGTTGCAGGACAGGGAACACTCGGTCTGGAGATCCTAGAAAAGATCCCCGATGTCAAGACCGTAGTCGTATGCACCGGTGGTGGAGGACTTTTGGCAGGCGTTGCTCTGGCGGTTAAGTCTCTCAAACCCGATGTCAGAGTGATTGGTGTTCAAGCAGAAGATGCAGCCGCCTATCCGCAGTCTCTTGCTGCGGGAGCACCCATCGCTCTCACCAAGATGTCCACAATGGCTGATGGAATTGCGGTGGGGCGTCCAGGCGATATCCCATTTGCGATCGTGCAGGAATATGTGGATGAAATCATCACTGTGAGTGAAAATGACCTCTCTTATGCAGCCTTATCTGTACTCGAGCGAGCCAAGATGGTCATTGAACCCGCGGGTGCGGCAGCCACTGCTGCGGTCATGGCGGATCCCAAGCACTTTGAGCCGCCGGTCGCAGTGGTGCTCTCGGGTGGAAACGTAGATTCCCTTCTCCTTCTTCGGATAATTCGCCATGGCATGGCCGCTGGCGGAAGGTATTTGACTCTCCGAGTTCACGTTCCGGATTCGCCAGGGAGTCTTGCTTCGCTCCTTCGTGTCGTTCAAGAAATGTCAGCCAATGTTGTGGAAGTTGATCACAACCGCATTGATCCGAAACTCGGAGTGCATGAAGTTGAAATTGATCTGCAAGTAGAAACTCGAGGACGTGAACATGCAGACTCACTTCTCACTTCAATCCGTGAACAAGGCTTCGAGGTGACCGAGCTGTAACGCTAGGATCCGCCCATGGCTAAAGACGACGCAGTTCATGCTGAGGGGCTAGTCAAGACTTTCGGCGATGTTCGCGCACTCGATGGCCTTGATCTTGTTGTACCTCGTGGGCAAGTGGTGGGTTTATTAGGACCTAATGGGTCCGGCAAGACAACAACGGTTCGTATTCTGGCCACATTGCTCAAGGCGACCGAGGGCGTTGCCTATGTCAATGGCTTCGATGTTGTGAAGCAATCCGATCAGGTTCGTCACAGTATCGGACTCACGGGGCAGTACGCCGCCGTCGATGAATTCCTCACAGGGCGCGAAAACCTGAAAATGTTCGGTGACCTCTACCACTTGACTCCCAATTATGTAGAGCAACGTTCCGAGGAGTTGCTTGAGTGGTTTGATCTCGTGGAGGCCGCTGATCGTCCTGCCAAGACGTATTCGGGTGGCATGCGTCGGAGATTAGACCTGGCATCCAGTTTGATCGCGAAACCAAGCATTCTTTTTCTTGACGAACCTACGACAGGGCTCGATCCGAGATCACGACTTGGGTTGTGGGGTGTGATCGAGAGTCTCGTCGCAGAGGGGACAACAGTGTTACTCACCACCCAATATCTTGAGGAGGCCGACAAGCTTGCCAACGACATAGTGGTAATTGATCACGGCCGTGTGATTGCCCACGGCACAGCGGAGAAACTGAAAGATCAGATTGGTGGTGATCGTCTTGAAGTCACCGTTGCAGATCCCAGTCGCATCTCTGAAGCACAGGCAGCTCTCGCCCCAGTGTTTGGCGGCGAGTCACTCGTGATGGAATCCACCGTGTCGGGTCCTGTGAGCGGTGGTTCAACGGTTCTCGTCGATGCGATTCGGACACTCGACAATTCGCATATTGAGATCGCGGATATCGCCTTGCGTCGACCAACGCTTGACGACGTATTCCTTGCGCTTACCGGGCACGGCGCTGAAGACGAAACTCCGGCGCCCACCAAGAGTCGCGGAAAAAGGGGTCGGGCATGACCAGTCAGTTGAAACCAGCTTTGAATTCTCCTATCCCTGAGGCCATGAAAAGGCCTTTACTTGGGTGGACTCTCCACGATTCGATCGTCATTGCTCGCTCCACGATCATTGCGTCATTCCGGATACCCGAGGCGCTATTTTTTCAGCTAGTACAACCGGTGATCTTCGTTCTCCTTTTTGCCTATGTATTCGGTGGCGCCATTCCCATTCCTGGTGCAGAGCCAGGCACCGCCGCCGATGCGAGTTTGTATCGGCAGTACCTCATGCCCGGAATTTTTGGGCAAACAGTTGCATTTGCTGCTGCTGCTAGCACCGTTGGGCTTGCCGAGGCAATGCAAAAGGGAATCATCGATCGCTACCGTGCACTTCCCATGTCGCAGTCTGCGGCACTTATAGGCAACACATTTGCAAATGCGCTCCGTCAGATTCTGGTTCTGGCCGTCCTGAGTATTACCGGGTACATAGTGGGCTGGCGCATAGATGCCGGAATCTTGAACGCTGTCTATGCCTATCTGCTTTTGCTGTTGTTTGCTTATACGGTCACATGGGTGGGTGCCTATATCGGCCTCTCTGTGCCAAATACCGAGACCGCGAACACGGCGGGACTCATATGGATCTTTCCATTAACGTTCCTGTCAAATGCCTTCGTGCCGCTAGATGGATTACCTGGTTTTCTCAAAGTATTTGCGGCATACAATCCTGTTTCTTCCCTTGTCTTGGCTACTCGGGAACTATTCGGTAACCCGACCGGATATCCGCCGGGGGCAGAAACGGGTTATTGGTCACTGGATAACCCGATCTTGTACACCGTCATCACGTGTGTTGTTGTGATTGCAGTTTTTGCACCATTGGCTGTGCGCAAATATCGAAGGGCGAGTAGGCGCTAGTTTCTACCCTGTACCTCTGGACTTGCGGGAGACTCAGAGTTCATTTCAGCTACACGTAGTCGTCAACCTTGAGTATCTCCACCTGCATTTCCTTGCCATTGGCCAATGTGTAACTGGTGGAGTCACCAACCTTCTTACCCAAAACCGCAGCTCCCAGTGGTGAAGTGGGAGAGTACACATCAATAGATGCATGTGCTGCTTCTTCGCGTGAGCCGAGTAAGAAGGTTTCTTCTTCGTCAAAATTCACCAGTCTGACGGTGATGACTTTGCCGTGGGAGACCTCTCCGGCAGCGGCTTCGGGAACCCCTATCTGTGCGGACTCAAGTAGTTGTCGTAGTTGGCGCACCCGCGCCTCGTTCTTACCCTGTTCCTCGCGAGCAGCATGGTAGCCGCCGTTCTCCTTGAGGTCGCCCTCTTCTCTGGCGGCTTCGATGCGCTTCGTGATCTCCACTCGAGTTGGACCTTCGCGATCCGCGAGCTCTGCGGTGAGGCGATCATGAGCTTCTTGGGTGAGCCACGTTACATCCGTCATAGAGATGACTCTAATACGGGCGAATCGCTATGGGGTCATTTGTCCGACCAAGGTTGCTCGGGAGGCGCGACCCCTGCGGGGAATTGCGGACCGGGCACCCGCGTGGGTTCCCCTTGCTCCACACATGTGAGTAATTCAGCGGTGAAAGCGGGAGCAAGTGTGCGAAGTGAGTAAGTCACCTGTTGAAAACCAGAACCGGGCGGAATAACCACTTCCTGGTAACCGAGATCAATTCGATTGCTGTCTTGAGCACGGATTACGCACACAACGGCAAGGTCGGCGGGTTTTTGCACCTCAAACGTAATGTCGACTCGGTCGGGTGGAAAGTCACTCCAGGAGATCAAGCGAAACGCAATATTGTTTTGAGCGAGTGAAACCGTGACAAAAGCCAGTATCGCGGCGAAAAGGGTAATTACACCAATGACAATTATGTTTCGAGTCCCATGGCCTGTGTTGAACCCATATCGCTCCTGCATGGCGGGAGAGAGTTGCTCCTTGCGAAAGGGACTCGGCATAGTTGCAGACTAGTGAGGTGACAGAATTGGCGCGTGTCTGACTCTGGTCATGTGGTGAATCCCTCGAAGTTACGCCTGATGGCGGTACACGCGCATCCTGACGATGAATCAAGCAAGGGCGCGGCTGTTACTGCGAAGTATGTGCAGGAAGGTGTGGATGTCCTAGTGGTGACCTGTACGGGTGGTGAGCGTGGAGATGTCCTCAACGCGGCGGCCCAAGAATTGGTCAATGAACTTGGCATCCAGGAAGTGCGCCGACGGGAAATGGCGGAGGCTGCCCGCATCCTTGGTGTCAGACATGAGTGGCTCGGTTTCGTTGATTCCGGATTTACCGAAGACGAACCATTGCCCCCTGATGCGTTTGCCTTGGTTCCCCTAGATGTCAGTGTGCCGCCGTTGGTGAAAATCATTCGAGAGTTTCAACCCCAAGTGGTCACAACCTATGACGAAAACGGTGGGTATCCCCACCCAGATCACATTCAGACCCATGTAGTCACCATGGCAGCGGTTGAGCAAGCCGCCAACCCCGATTTGTTTCCGGAGTATGGTCCAGCTTTTCAAGTCAGCAAGGTCTACTACAACCAGCAATTCCATAAAGAGCGAGTTGTTGCACTCCATGAAGTACTGATTACTGAAGGTCTCGATTCCCCATTTCAGGAATGGCTGGACAACTGGGTAGATAACCCGGAAGACGCAGATCGGGTAACAACCAAGGTGCACGCTGCGGATTTCTTTCATGTTCGTGACGCTGCACTCAAAGCCCATGCGACTCAGATTGAACCTGATGGACGCTGGTTTGCGGTCCCACTCGAGTTTCAACAAAAAGCATGGCCGACCGAAGACTTTGAATTAGCTCTCAGCTACGTTGAGACTCCGAAGTTCGAAACTGACTTGTTTGCGGGAATCAGAGGGGAACACCATGGAAGATGAACGAAGTCTGCAGTCCATTATCGATGGTGCTGGACCCATCACTGGGTTATTCGTTTTGCTTGTGGGAATCGCGATCCTTCTGTTATGGCTTAACATGAACAGACAAGTAAAGAAAATTGACAAGGATTTGCCGCCTGGGAAAAATGAGGCGCGCATGAACGCGGAACTTAACGACATCGCGGAACTTGAGGAACATCCCACAGAGCCGAGCTCTGACGCAGCTCAATCTGAAGAGCCCAATGACCCGAAAGGGTGATCTATTCACCGAAGTTCGCAGACCAACGCACCTATTAGCGTTGGCAGCCTTGATTGGTGTATGCGTCCTTTTCTTCTTTTTAGGTAAATGGCAATGGGATCGCACGCAAAACATCCTTAACGCGGAACGTGCGGCATCTGAGCAAGCGGTCTCTGTCACCGATGTAGTTGGCGATGAACTCCAGGCGCAGGATTTTGGGAGACAAGTACTAGCCACCGGCCGGTATATACCTGAAAACCAGGTGCGAGTGACTAATCGGCTAGAAAGCGACCAGTCCGGCGCTGCGGTGGGCGAGTGGATTGTCTCGGAGTTCATCGTGGACTCAGGTACTCGGATTGCAGTACTTCGGGGTTGGGTTCCGTCGGGGGCTAGTTTCTTCACGCCGACTGAGCGGGTAGCACTTGAAGGTGTCTTGCAGCCCAATGAGGTGTTCTACGAAGGGGCGGTTGCGAGTCAATCGGGAGTTGTTGTTATTGACTCTGCCGAGTTAAGCGATATTTGGGGGAGTGAACTCGCTTCTGGATTTGTCGTCCTGATTTCTCAGGATCCAGAGCCATTCTCGAGTCCAGTGCCGGTACCGCCGACAATTTCCACCGCCGATGTCGCGTTCCCTCTTCAGAATTTCTTCTATGCGATTCAGTGGTGGATCTTCGCGCTATTTGCGGTTGCATTGTATTTCCGGTGGATTTACGTATCGGCACGGGAACGCTCACACGTCGAGCCACTTTTATGAGTACCTTAAGCCTGTGATTCAAGTCGTGGGTGAGGCGTTAATAGACATCATCATCGATCAGCAGGGTGAAGTCAGTTCAGTTGTGGGTGGAGCACCCCTGAACACTGCTCGCACAATTGCTCGTCTTGGCGGTCAGGTGTCCTTTATTGGAGGTATCTCACGAGATTCATTCGGAAAACGAATTTCTCGTGAATTGAGCGCAGACGGTGTTATGCCCGGAATTGATCAACCCATGAGTGAACCCTCCGCCGTGGCACTTGCATCGCTCGATGAATCTGGCGCCGCCACCTACCGGTTTCTTATTGATCACACTTCTTCAAGTTCTGTGACAGTTGAGCAGGCACTGAGTGCGTTCGACCCACGATCTCGTGCCGTTCATGTGGGCACTCTTGCTTTTGTGCTGTCACCACTCGCACAAGCAGCGAGTCAGATCATTGATTCCTTGGAAAGTCATCAAGTCTTGATGATTGACCCCAATGCTCGTCCCGCTGTCATTTCAGACTCTCACCTTTTTGCAGTCTTTACGCAGAGTCTTGAACATGCACTTCAGAGGGCAGATCTTGTGAAAGTCAGTGGCGATGACCTCGAAGTACTTTATTCAGATGTGGACCCAATTTTATCTGCGCGCATGCTGCATGAGTCCAGCAATGCAACGGTGTTGTTTACCGACGGTTCGAAATCCGTGCGGATATATGTGCAGGGATCGGAACTCGTGCTTGAGGTTCCCCGCGTCGAGGTGGTGGATACGGTTGGGGCTGGTGACTCTTTCAGTGGTGGTTTTCTCGCCTACTGGACTGAACAGAACTGGTCCAGAGTCGATTGCAAGGATTTGGCGAAAGTCGAGGCTGCCGCCCGATTTGGAATTCGAGTGGCAGGACTCACCTGCCAAAAGCCAGGTGCTCAGCCACCGTTCGCACATGAACTCTGAACTGGGTATTGTCATAGCGTGAAGCGAATCAATACAGCTCTTCTTGCATTTCGAATCATGGCTTGGGTGACAGGTGTTGTTCTAGCTATTGGGTTCACCTGGATGGTCGTTCTTATTATCTTCTGGATGTCTGACGGCGAATCCTTCACTTCATTTTTTTCCAGCAACGAAGAAAAGCCCAGTCTGTACAGCTTCCTGTGGTTGGCTCACGGCTGGTTGTACTTTCTCTACCTGATTGCTGCCGTCAACCTCGCTTTCCTTCTCCGCTTCCCTATAGTGAAGACCGTCGCGCTCTTGCTTGCCGGCACGATTCCATTTGCATCTTTTTATGCCGATTACGTGATGCATCGATATGTGCGAAATCGATATCCTGATGGTGGGAATGAAATTGATCAGGTTGATTCCGCTAGTCAACACACCAACTGATTGGTTCTTGTTCTCGCTCCAATAGCAATTGGTTCACTTTGCTAAATGGTCGCGAACCGAAAAATCCACGACTTGCTGACAGAGGGCTGGGATGTGCGCTTTCAATAACGGGTGCGTCACCCAATAATGCCCGACACGATTGAGCATCTTTTCCCCACAATACAAATATCGGTGGGTTAGGTGAGATTCCAGCAAGTCTTCGAACGGCTGTTTCGGTGAACTCTTCCCAACCGCGACCTCGGTGACTTCCTGATTGCCCAGATCCAACAGTGAGTACTCGATTAAGTAACAGCACGCCTTGGTCTGCCCACTGAGTGAGATCTCCTGATGTCGGTCGCGGGCAGCCAAGATCCGCTTCGAGCTCCTTAAAAATATTGATCAGACTTCGTGGGGGGTCAACTTCATTTCCCACTGAAAAGGAAAGGCCGACCGCATGTCCAGGTGTGGGATAAGGGTCCTGTCCAATTATCACCACGCGAACTCTGTCCATTGGCATCATGAATGCCCGAAGCACCTTGTCACTTGTGGGAAGCCATGGGCGACCCGCAACATTCTCTTGTTGCAGAAATTCATTCAATCTCGCGAGATTCTCACGCTGAGAAGCCAGAGTTTCTGACCACGATGGATCTACCGGGTCGTCAATAGA
>CAZVLV010000017.1:0-13724 GCA_964628015.1 uncultured Aquiluna sp.
CGGTCGAAAAATTGCTTATGCCAGTGACCGGTCTTGGAATCAGATTGCGAGTACGTCCGCCAAGAGAGATCCCAGAAGACCAATTGCAGATGGTGTAGTTGTCCATGGAGGCGAGGTCGTTCTTGCCAGAACTACCGCATCGCAATTGGAAAACGCCGAGGGCACCGTTGAGCTGATCTTGACTGTGGCTGGTGCGGCCTCTGTCGCGGAGCTTCCTGTGTCGCCCTCATTGCTGAGACGACTTGGTGATTCGGCGAATTATCATTCAGACGGTTGGACACCCGGAATGCGAAATTCGCTTCTGCAAATTCTGGGTTCCCGTTTCGGGATGCTCACAATGTGGGAGTCTCTAGATCAGTTTCATCTCATTAGTCGCTGGTTACCGGAATGGGAACATGTTCGGTCATTGCCGCAATTCAATTCCCTTCATGAGTTCACCGTAGATCGACATCTCGTGGAATGCGTGGTGCAAAGTCAAGACTTGACCAGGTCAGTCGAGCGCCCTGATCTTTTGCTGGTTGCTTGCCTCTTACATGACATAGGTAAGGGATTAGATGGTGACCATTCAATCGTAGGCGCCACAATGGCGAGGGAAATCATGGAGCGCCTGGGCTTCGGAGAATCAGATATTTCATCAGTGGAACTATTGGTTCTTCACCATCTATTACTTGCCGATACGGCAACTCGACGTGATCTCGAAGATCCAGCGGTAATAGCGAACATTTGCGAAAAACTTCAGACTCGGCAAAATATTGAATTGCTCCTTGCCCTGACATTGGCCGACTCACGAGCCACCGGTCCATCACTGCGCTCCCAATGGCGGGAGAATCTCATTTCAGAGGCGGCCAATAAAGCAATAGCGAGTCTTTCAGGTGAGTCATTCCCACATTTCGGCGTTGCATTCGATAGTTCAGACTATCCAGCGGACTCCGATGGTCTAATTTTTCATGCAGAAGCTGATGCTGATGGTTATCGATTGGTCATCGGTTTCCCGGACAGGATTGGGATGTTGGCTGCCGTCGCGGGTGTACTTGCCATTCACAAACTGCATGTCCGCGCCGCTGATTTGAATGATGATCAGGAACGGGCAATACAGGTCTGGAGTGTCAAGCCACTGTTCGGTGATCTGCCTAATGAAGATGTTCTCCGTCGCGATATCAAGCGTGCATTGTCAGGAGAGCTAGACATTGATAGCAAGCTTTCAGGAACGCATTCACTGGATTCCTCAGCACTCGTGTCTATTTCCAAAGTCTCAGACATGCAGACAGTCGTCGAGGTGCGTGCCAGGGATCGCAAGGCACTACTTTTCGATATTGCACGTGCAATATCGTCCTGCGATATAGCCATTACTGGTGCTCGAATTTCGACTTTGGGACTGGATGCTGTGGATGCATTCTTTATTCGAAGCCCCTCGGGGGGGTTGCCAAGTGATGAACAATGCAACCTCGTTGTCGCCGCTATTAGCAAAAGGCTTTCGACCTTAATCGAGGAAACAGTCTGATCTCGTGATTTTTTTGCGTTGCGGAATCTTCCTGCGTTGCGGAATTTTTCTGCCCTAAGGAAAGTTCGTTCCCTGACGAGGCTAACCTTGGAGGGTTGGAGGGTATGTAGCGGCCACCTTGAGGGAGTCACCAGATGTTTGCATCTTTGTCTGATCGGCTAGCGGGGACCTTTAAGAATCTCCGTGGTAAAGGCCGCCTCAGTGAGTCGGACATTGATGCCACCATTGCCCAGATCCGAACCGCACTCCTCGAGGCCGATGTCGCCCTTCCAGTCGTGAAGGCCTTCTGCGCAACGGTCAAAGACCGGACCCTGTCCGCAGAAGTCTCAGGCGCGCTCAATCCAGCACAACAAATCATCAAGATCGTTCACGAGGAACTCATCACGATTCTAGGCGGGACAACTCGGTCGCTTGTTTACGCAAAAACTGGACCCACGGTAATCCTCCTTGTCGGCCTCCAGGGTGCAGGTAAGACCACCCTCGCAGGGAAACTTGCGAGAATGCTCGCAAGGGAAGGGCACACTCCACTCCTCGTTGCCGCAGATCTCCAAAGACCCAATGCTGTAGACCAGTTAAAGGTTGTGGGAGAGCGAGCGGGAGTTCCTACTTTTGCGCCGGAGCCAGGCAACGGTGTAGGTGATCCAGTCGCTGTTGCCCGGGCGGGTAAGCAATTCGCGATCGAAAAGATGCACGATGTCGTCATAGTTGACTCGGCAGGACGATTGGCTATTGATCAAGAACTTATGGGTCAGTTAGCACAGGTGCGAGACGCCGTGCAACCCGAAAACGTGTTGTTTGTCGTGGACGCCATGATTGGACAAGATGCCGTGACAACCGCGAAGGAATTCGCGGACCGTGTCGGATTTGACGGTGTTGTTCTCACGAAACTAGATGGAGATGCCCGTGGTGGTGCGGCACTTTCCATTGTGTCCGTCGTTGAACGCCCCATAGTTTTCGCTTCAACGGGTGAAAAGCTTGAGGACTTTGAAGTATTCCATCCTGACCGGATGGCATCCCGCATCTTGGACATGGGGGATCTTTTATCGCTGATTGAACAAGCGGAAAGAGCCTTCGACGCGGAACAGGCGGATCGCTTTACGGAGAAGCTCGCTCAAGGCGAAAGTTTCACCTTGGAGGATTTTCTGGAGCAAATGCAGGCTGTGAAAAAGATGGGTTCGCTCGGAAAGATCCTCGGAATGCTTCCGGGTATGGGCGATATGAAGGCGCAGTTGGATCAAGTGGATGACAAGGAACTGGATCGAGTTGCAGCCATCATTTTGTCTATGACTCCTGCGGAGCGCCGTGATCCCAAAATCCTTAATGGGTCACGCAGATCGCGCATTGCTGCAGGTTCGGGTACACAGGTCAGCGATGTCAATAACTTAGTTGAGCGATTTTCCCAGGCTCAAAAAATGATGAAGAGTATGGGCAAAGGTGGCATGGGTGGCTTACCTGGCATGGGTGGCTTACCTGGCATGGGTGGCTTACCTGGCATGGGCGGCCTACCGGGATCAGGTGGTGGGAAGAAGTCCAAGGGCAAGCAACAGAAATCGGCCAAGCCCTCTAAGGGGTCAAAGGGGCGCAGCGGGAATCCGGCAAAGCGCGCGTTAATCGCAGAAGGGGGGCAGGATCCAGATCTGGGGTCCCTACCACCAGAACTGCGCAAACTGCTTCAATGAGAAGTTCAGAGACCTGAAGTACACCTGCCGAAGGGGTCGGGTAGCATTAGGGCGCTCTTGTGAGCGGAAGGACCCTCTCAACCTTTCGACTTACAGTCCGCATGAACTTTGTGTAATCGTGTCCCCACGCGTTTACTCGGATTTCGACCACATACCGAGGAGAAAAGCCCACCGTGGCCGTCAAAATTAAGCTCAAGCGTGTAGGAAAGATTCACGCCCCCCAGTATCGGATCGTTGTTGCAGATTCACGCACAGCTCGTAACGGGCGTGCCATCGAAGAAATTGGGATTTATCAGCCAGTTCAAAATCCGAGTCTGATTCAGGTTAAGTCGGACCGCGCCCAGTATTGGCTCGGCGTTGGAGCCCAGCCCACCGAGGCAGTATTGGCCATCTTGAAAGTCACAGGAGATTGGCAAAAATTCAAGGGCCTGCCAGGCGCGGAAGGCACTTTGCAGGTTGCAGAACCAAAGCCCAGCAAGGTGCTCGCTTATGAAGCCGCAGTTACTGAAGCGCAGAATGAGCCCAAGAAGCCTAAGCCCAAGAAGTTGGTCACTGATACGGAGAAGGCAGCTGACGATGTTGCCCACGCGGCGGAAACTGTTGTCGACAAAGTTGTCGATGCTGTTGAGGATGTCGTAGAAAAGGTCGCTGACGTTGTTGAGTCCGTTGCCGAGAAGATTGAACATGCAGCAGAGGCTGTCGAACACAAGGTGGAAGAAGTCCTGCACAAGAATGACTCGGAAAAGACGTCCTAATGCTCGAGGATGCACTTGCGCACCTTGTTCGAGGAATTGTTGATAACCCTGACGATGTTTCGGTGACCATGCGCTCGGATAGGCGCGGTAAATCCCTAGACGTTCGTGTCAATCCCGAAGACATGGGCAGGGTCATCGGACGTTCGGGGCGCACGGCAACTGCATTACGCACCGTTGTGACTGCCCTCAACGATGGGCGCGGTGTTCGTATTGACTTCCTCGACGTGACCGAACGCTAGTTCTCGTGCGGGTTACCGTCGGACGCATAGGCAAACCACACGGTATTCGTGGGGAAGTCACCGTAGAGCCACGAACCGATGAACCAGAGGTTCGTTTTGCTCCTGGCAACACCGTGTTGCGGGAATCAGGTTCGGATCTCGTGGTGTCATCGATGCACTGGCACTCTGGCCGTCTCCTGCTGAAGTTTCTCGGAATCGATGACCGTAACGCCGCTGAGACTTTACGTGGATCGATTTTGCAGGTCGAACGCGATCTCGACGATACCCCCGAGGATCCTGCAGAGTATTACGACTCGAATCTAGTGGGATGTTCCGTGATCACCATTGGTGGAACTCAGGTGGGAGTGGTGACAGATGTTTTGCACCTACCAGCCCAGGATGTTCTTGTTGTTTCCAAAGATGAACATGAAGTCTTGATTCCATTTGTGGATCACATCGTTCCTGGCATTGATATCCAGACTCGTATCATCACCATTGATCCTCCCGATGGATTGCTGGATCTTGTTGACGTCGATTCTGCTGACGCGGAATCTGAGGGCGCTACTAAACCCTCTCGAGATTAACTGCTCTTGGGCACATGAAAGGAGTGAGAGTTCGGTGCGCATTGACATCGTCTCCATCTTTCCTGATTATTTTGCGCCACTTGAATTATCTTTAGTGGGCAAAGCTCGTCGAGATCATGTCTGCGACATTCATGTTCATGATTTGCGCCAGTGGGGCATTGGGGCGCATCGGCAAGTTGATGACACTCCCTACGGTGGTGGCCCAGGAATGGTTATGTCGGCTGAAGTCTGGGGCAATGCCCTTGACTCGATTCGTCAAGAGGCCCACATGCCGAACACAAAGCCAATGCTCATCATCCCGACTCCCTCAGGAATTGTTTTTCGTCAATCGACCGCAGCGACTTGGACCCATCAGCAACACATGATTTTTGCATGTGGCAGATATGAAGGTATTGACTCACGAGTTGCCAACTACTACAAAAACCATCCAGAGTGGGCCGGCGTCCAGGAAGTGAGCGTGGGCGATTTTGTGCTTGCTGGAGGTGAAGTTGCTGTTCTTGCCATGGTCGAGTCGGTGACAAGGCTTCTGCCGGGTGTGTTGGGAAACCCTGAAAGTGCTCGTGATGATTCCTTTTCACTTCCCGGCGGAGGGGTCGAAGGATCGGTTTTCACGAGGCCACCCACTTGGCGAGATCTGGAGGTCCCTGAACCCCTTCTCAGCGGCAATCATTCGGTGATTTCCTCGTGGCGGTCAGAAGATTCTGTCCGACGTACTTCCGAGTACCGACCTGACCTCCTTGGGGAATCCCCGGAACTCTGATCCGGTGGGGATGTGCGGGGTCACGTGTGGCAGACTCTAGGAGCTCGGCCGCGGACATCTGCCATAGGGGATTCGCACACGCCGACGAACAAGCACTCTCCCATAACCGTGGGCGACCTATGGCGCTTACAGGAAGAAGAAGTAATGAAAACTCTCGACATGGTGGACCAAGGTTCATTCCGCGATGACATCCCTGATTTTCGGGCCGGCGACAATCTCAAGGTGTACGTCAAAGTTGTTGAAGGAAACAAGACCCGCGTTCAGATGTTCCAAGGCGTAGTCATTGGTCGTTCAGGCTCAGGCATTGGGGAAACGTTCACTGTCCGCAAGGTTTCCTATGGTGTGGGCGTCGAGCGAACCTTCCCACTTCACACCCCAATCATTGAAAAGATCGAGGTAGCCAGCCGCGGTGATGTGCGCCGTGCCAAGTTGTACTACCTGCGTGGGCTCAGGGGTAAGAAGGCGAAAATTCGCGAGCTTCGCGACACACCCAAGTCAGACGACTAGCCTCCAAATTCAGGGTCAAGCAATAAGCATCGAGTGCCGTTTGTGAAGTTCTTGCTGTGGTTAGGTGCGATCGTTGGCCTCGCATGGCTCTTCTCGACCTTCATTCTTCAGCAGTTCGTCATACCTTCCAATTCCATGGAGCAAACTCTTCAGGTGAATGATCGCGTGGTTGTGAATCACACTGCTTATTGGTTTAGTCCAGTAGCAACAGGCGATGTTGTTGTTTTTAATGGCAGGGATTCGTTATCACTTGAGGATAAGGATTTTGTCAAACGAGTCGTGGGGGTTGGGGGAGACCGCGTGACGTGTTGTGACTCACAGGGCAAGATCACCATTAATGGTGAGCCACTCAGTGAAGGTTCCTATCTGTTTCCGGGAGATTCACCGAGTGATTTGGAATTCGATGTTCAAGTGCCCGAGGGAAAGTTATGGGTTCTCGGAGACCATCGTTCGGAATCAGCTGACTCGCGAACTCAATTAGGTGCACCTGGCGGAGGTTTTGTATCAACTTCGCAGGTCAAGGGGCAGGTCGTTGCAATCCTGTGGCCACCAAATCGATTACAGTTGCTGTCGCAGTGACATTACTTATTGCTAATTCATCGCCGCACACTGAGAGAGGGTGAACTTGTGGCAATTCCTGCCCGAGATGTGCCCTCGTCAGATTCACAGCCGCAAGAGGCCCCGGACACCACTCGAAAATCGCGTCGGGCCCAGAAGAAAAAAAATACCGACAGCAAAAAGAGCAATTCCTTCGTTCGTGGAGTTATTGAATTTGTCGTGATTATCGCTATTGCCTTGGGCATCGCGACATTTATGAGGGCATTTTTGATTCAGCCGTTTTATGTGCCCAGTGGCTCCATGGAACAAACACTACAAATCAACGATCGGGTCATTGCATCAAAGATCTCCACCCGAGTCTCTGGAATTGAGCGTGGTGAGATCTTGGTGTTCAAGGATCCGAGTGGGTGGCTACCTCCATTTGAACCGAATAACTCCGGAATAAGAGGAGTTCTCACCCAGGCCCTCACCTTTGTGGGGCTACTCCCAAGCGATTCTGGCGATGACCTCGTTAAGCGAGTAATCGGTATTGAAGGCGATCAGGTGGCCTGATGCAATGATGCGGGACAAATAGTGTTGAACGGTGTGGGCCTGGATGAAAGTGCCTATGTCTCTGGTCCAACAGATCAGGTGTTATTCGATGTCACTGTTCCCCCAGGGGGAATGTTCGTCATGGGAGACAATCGAGGAAACTCCGCTGATTCGCGTTTCCACCTAGGTGAGAATAATGGTTCAGTTCCTGTAGAAAATGCCGTTGGCAGAGTTGTCCTCGTGGTCTGGCCATTCGACCGCTTTTCCACGGAACCCATACCTGAAGTTTTTGGAAACCCAGCAATTGCTGCTGGTAATCCATATTCAAAGTAGCGCCCAGAATCTTAAGCGTTAATCACACATGATGGATCACACTTGACGGATCAGACATGACGGATCAGACATGATCGAACTCCCGACGCGTGATCGCGAATTGGAGATTCTGAGGTCAGGCTATTCCAGTCTTGCCTGTATCGATGAAGTTGGGCGAGGAGCCTTAGCCGGCCCCGTGCTCGTAGGAATTGTGGTTGTGACACGTGACATGAATGAACCACCGCAAGGAATTAAGGACAGCAAACTACTGAGCGTTTCTGCCCGACAAAAGCTTTTCCCACATATTAGCGATTGGGCATTGGGCACGAGTACTGGGCAGGCATCTGCTGCGGAAATAGATGAACTGGGCATCATGAATGCATTGGCCGTTGCAACCCAGCGTGGTTTATCTGCGCTCTTTGTTTCACCTGACGCGATTCTCCTCGACGGAAATGTGGACTATCTTTCTCACATCGATTCGCCTCCCGTTTTTACGGAGATAAAGGGAGATATGCATTGCACAGGGGTAGCTGCTGCAAGTGTGATCGCCAAAGTCACGAGAGACGCCATCATGCATGCACTGGATCTGGAAATTCCAGGATACGCCTGGGACCGGAATAAGGGGTATTCCTCTCTTCAACACATTCAGGCGCTGTCTGTTCATGGTGTAACAACGGAGCACCGCAGGTCGTGGAATCTACCTGGAGTGAACATCACATGATTTCCACAAGTTGAAAATTACGGGTTCCGGAATCACTGCAATTCATCCACAGTTGCATCATGAAACCCAAAGATGCTCTCGGAAAATATGGTGAGGAAATCGCTGTTCAGCATCTCACCGTTAAGGGTCTGGTCATCCTCGAAAGAAATTGGCGCTGCGAGATTGGCGAAATTGACGTCATTGCGCGCGAGGGTTCAGATCTTGTGGTGTGTGAGGTTAAAACGCGAAGGAGTGAGGCCTTCGGAACGCCACTAGAAGCTGTGAGCGCTCGGAAGGTACGCCGAATGCGAAGTTTGGCCCTTCGCTGGCTGGACAATAAGAGTGTTAGTCCACGGCAAATCCGTTTTGATGTCGTGGGGCTTGTTCAGCCTCTTGTTGGACCGCCCATCATCACGCATGTGCGTGACATCTGACATGCCCCTTTCGCGCTCATTTGGCGCAGTAGTCAGTGGAGTTTCAGGTCAAGTCGTTGCCGTTGAAGTTGACCATTCGCATGGATTACCAACGGTAGGTGTAGTTGGTCTACCGGATGCATCCGTAAACGAAGCTCGACATCGGGTGCGCACGGCGCTTGGAAATCGCAACCTTTCCTGGCCCAAAGGACGCGTGACAATCAACCTGTCGCCCGCAGAGGTGCGCAAGCAAGGTGCAGGGCTCGATTTAGCGATTGCCATGGGTGTTCTCGGTGTGACCGAGCAAATACCTCGATCCGCTCTGGCCTCAACGGTGTTTATCGGTGAACTAGGGCTTGACGGAAGTATTCGGCAAGTACCAGGTGCGTTACCTGCAACTGTTGTTGCTGCCAAGGAAGGCTTCGCCCGCGTCGTGGTTCCCCACGAAAATAATCTTCACTGTTCAGTCGTGCCAGGTATCTCTGTTGTGTCATATTCGAACCTGACACATCTCATTGATGGCCTGATTCACGGTGCGGCCCCACTGACATTAGAGGTTCTTCCTCGAGAGGATTCACACTCCACGGTTGATCTTTCAGATGTTTTGGGACAGGATCACGCACGTTGGGCCTTGGAGATCGCTGCGGTTGGTGGTCACAACATGCTCATGGTCGGTGCACCGGGTGTCGGGAAAACTCTTTTGGCCGAGAGATTGCCGGGGATTCTCCCGCCTTTGGATGATCACCAATCACTTGAAGTTACATCCATTCATGCAATTGCAGGAACGCTTTCAGGAAATGGCATCGTGAGTACTGCTCCATTTGAAGCACCGCATCATTCTTCGAGTCTGTCATCCATTGTGGGAAGTGTCCATGGGCAGAAAGTTACGCCTGGCTCACTAACTAAAGCTCATCATGGGGTGCTCTTTCTTGACGAAGCGCCGGAGTTTGCGCGCAATGTCGTTGAAGTGCTGCGCCAGCCGCTCGAGTCGGGGGAAATCGCACTTAATCGTGCGCATTGGAGTGGAGTATTGCCTGCCAGATTTCAGTTACTCATGGCAGCGAATCCATGTCCGTGCGGAAATGCATCTCCTGAAACGCCTCAAGGTTGTACGTGCTCGTCTATCTCGAAAAGAAACTATGCCCAACGTTTATCAGGTCCACTTCTGGATCGAATGGATATTAATATTTCTATGCCTCATGTTGAGTCGTCTGAGTCGGGAGATACTTCACAGACTGTTGCATGCAGGGTCATCGAGGCACGGGAGAGAACACAACGTCGCCTTTTAGGAACACCCTGGCGCGTGAACGCACACGTGCCAGCTTCCTACCTGCTTCGTAATCTCAGACCTGCATTAGGCGGCCAAGAACTTTTGGATCACTATCACCGAAAATCAGGTGGACTAAGAGGTGCGCATCGCATACTTCGGCTTGCGTGGAGTATCGCCGATATTTCAGGTCACGAGATTCCGGATCGAAGCGATATCGCTATGGCAATACATTTGCGAGAACGCCCAGGAATGTTGGCGACATGAAACTTCATCAATTACCGAATAACGACCGCGAGGCTTACTTCGTCTTGGCCCACATCTGTGAGCCAGCCGACGACATTATTAATCGGGCACTTTCGTCGCACAGTCCACTTGCGGTGCTGGAACTTCTTCTTGCCGGGCGGTTAAAACCACTATCTCGCCCTCGAATTCGTGCTGCATACTCCGACTTCTGTCTCGAGAAAGAAATTGACTTCAGTGCATCCATAGGAGCCAGATTCATTACTCGAGGCGAGACAGGTTGGCCGCAACAACTTGATTGTCTCGATGACGAAACACCATGGGTTCTTTGGTCACTGGGAGGGGCTGACTTCAGAGTCCTGTCACTCCAATCATTGGCTATTGTGGGCGCTCGATCCTGTACGCCGTATGGGCGCAATGTTGCCCACACATGGGCAAGTGATCTGTCACGTAAAGGGCTCACAATTGTTTCCGGCGGGGCAATCGGCATAGATGTTTCCGCCCATATGGGAGCGCTACAAGTAGGTGAACCCACATTGTGTGTACTTGCAGGGGGAGTTCAGGCTCGCTACCCAGCATCAAATGAACATGTCTTCTCAATGATTTTGGATTGTGGTGCGATCCTCAGCGAGTCTCCGCCTCGGCAAGAGCCCCGGCGTCAAAGATTCCTTACTCGCAACCGGTTAATTGCCGCCCTGACTCTGGGAACCGTGGTTGTCGAGGCTTCCACTCGGAGCGGGACGGAATCTACCGCTACCCGTGCTCATCACATGAATAGAACGGTGATGGGCGTCCCTGGATCGATTCACTCATCCCAATCAGAGGGGGTCCATAACCTAATTTCTCAAGGTGTTGCCTCTCTCGTAGCTTCGCCGCAGGATGTACTTCAGGCCATGAAGATTGAGAAACGTGAGGAGACACAGAAGAGTGAGTTGCAGGATTGGCGGACACTGACTCAATGTGAACTTGACGTGTGGGAGGCACTCCCTCAACGAGGTGGGTGCCTCCCCGCCGATCTAGTGGGGAAAGCTCACCGATCATTACCTGAGGTCTTGTCGTGCCTTACAGAGTTAGAACTCAAGGACATGGCTACATCTGATGGATTCCTATGGCGAAGAACTTAATGAAGTGCGCAAGTCACTCACATAAATTCAGGAGTTGTCAGGCAGACTATTGGAATGCGCGAACTATCACAGGTTGCCCTCGACCAGATAGATGGTTTCATTGTGCATATACGTGATGAACGAAAGCGCAGTGCGCACACAGTCGCGGCCTATCAGTCAGACCTGTATGGGTTGTTTCAGTTCGTTGAGTCAGCAGAGTCAGTAGTTGACCTCACACTGGTTGACCTACGATCTTGGCTTGCTGAACTTCAGCGACGGGGTCAAGCACGTTCTACCATTGCACGCAAGGCAGCTTCTGCACGCTCATTTACTTCGTGGGCCAGAAAGCGCGGGCTCATTGACCATGACCCCGCCGCCAGACTCATGAGTCCGTCTGTACCCAGGACACTGCCGACGATTCTGAGCCCGGATCAAGCGGAGAATGTGATTTCAGTAATCACTCACGATGACCCTGTTATTGAGTCGAGGAATATTGCGATCGTGGAATTGCTCTACGCCACTGGAATCCGGGTGTCTGAGCTTTGTGGCCTCAATATCGCAGATATTGACGGTTCACGAAATGTGATCAAGGTGCTAGGCAAAGGGAATAAAGAGCGAATGGTCCCGTTTGGCATCCCTGCTTCGAGGGCTATTGATTCTTGGTTGCTCTTGCGCTCGCATATTGCGACAGATCAGAAAGCATTGTTTGTTGGAGTACGTGGATCTCGTATTGATCCAAGGACAGTGAGAACTCTTGTCAACGTAGTGACTTTGACCGCTACTGGTCAGCGACTTTCTCCCCATGCGTTACGGCATTCAACGGCAACCCACGTATTGGAAGGTGGAGCAGATATGCGCGTCGTTCAGGAATTGCTGGGTCACACATCGATGTCAACAACTCAGAGGTATACCCATGTCAGTGTGGATCGCTTGCGCAATACATTCCGCCTCGCTCATCCGCGAGCAGAAGAGAGTAAAGATGACCAGTAGGTCCACAATCGCAGTGGATTGATATAGCGATGCTTATCTATTTTCAGTCCCACGTGCACACACATTGCACGACAGTGACTATTGCCCAGTGTCGTGACTCCAATTCTTTGACCTGCATACACGTAATCACCTCGAGATAAGTGTGAAGAAACTGGCTCATAGGTCGATCGAATAGGAAGAGAGCCAAATTGAGGGTGTACACCGTGGTTAATGGACACGGTGGGTTTACCTGCAATCACACCTGCGAAATACACAACCCCTGCACCCACCGCATGAATCGTTGTCCCGGGACTCGCGGGGAAATCGACACCGCGGTGGCCATTGAAGTCATGGGCATGGTCATCTGGGGGCTCGAATCCCCGAGAGATCTCGCGAGGGCTGGAATCGAGGATGGGTAGGTGCCATGGGTTGGGAGCCTGTGGTGATCGCCTTAAGGGTTCGGTCGCATAGATCTGGGTCCCTTGATCGGCTGCTGGAGCCATAATCACTGTGGAAATAACGAGGAGCATGAGAAGAATTCGCATAATTGATGGTGCCTGGCTCACTTATATATGTCCTATCCGTCCACACCACTAAGTTCTTGAGGGCGGTCGAGGGCCACCCTGTGGATACCCCTAGACTTTGGGGGCTTGGGATTCCCAAGTGCTTGATAAATTCGCGTGGCTTAATCCGGTAGTCCGGCCACCTATGCGCGGTCTGTGCACGCACAGGTTCATAGGCGAAGTCACCAGGGAAGGGCACCACAAGGTGCGCTTCGAGAAACCGTGAGCGGCTTCGGTCGCACAAAGAGGGCTTAATGCCCGCAAGGAGAAGTATTCATGTCCGTTGTAACAATGCGCCAGTTGCTAGATAGCGGTGTTCATTTTGGGCACCAAACCAGACGCTGGAATCCAAAAATGAAGCGCTTCATTTTCACCGAGCGCAATGGCATCTACATTATTGACCTTCAGCAGTCGCTGGGTTATATCGATCGCGCCTATGAATTCGTCCGCGAGACAGTCGCGCGGGGTGGATCAATCATGTTTGTCGGAACCAAGAAGCAAGCACAGGAGGCAATTGCTGAACAAGCCACCCGTGTCGGAATGCCTTATGTCAACCACCGTTGGCTGGGTGGCATGTTGACCAACTTCAGCACGGTTCACAAGCGTCTTCAGCGCCTCAAGGAACTCGAAGTTATCGATTTTGACGACGTTGCAGGATCCAATCTCACAAAAAAAGAACTGCTTGTACTCCGTCGTGAGAAAGAAAAATTAGAGCGCACCCTCGGTGGAATCCGAGACATGGCCAAGATCCCCAGCATTGTGTGGGTTGTTGATACCAATAAGGAACACATTGCCGTTCAAGAGGCACACAAGTTGAACATTCCAGTAATTGCGATGTTAGACACAAATTGCGATCCTGATGTTGTCGACTATCCAATCCCCGGTAATGACGATGCAATCCGTGCCGTGGGCTTGCTCACTCGGGTAATCGCCGATGCCGCTGCTGAGGGATTGATTGCAAGATCCGGTGGCGCTGCTGCAGCCGAGGCTGAGCCTCTCGCGGAGTGGGAACGAGAATTACTCGCGGTAAATGAAGTCACCGAAACGCCAGTTGTCGAACA